>JASHPD010000164.1 GCA_030038315.1 Acidobacteriaceae bacterium | reverse complement strand
GGCGGCGCGCCGAGCTGTTCTTCCGCATTCAGAACGGCATTGACGATCTGCTGTGTCTGAAGATGTCAAAGTGGTGCAGGAACTCCTGCGTCACAGCTCGTCTCGCATCACTCTGGACATCTACGCACAGGCGCAGATGCCTGCAAAACGGGCGGCACAGCAGAAGGTTGTGGAAATGGTGCGGGCGCCGCGCTCTCTGCCACAACCGGCCGAAATGGGGGCTTAACTGCTCCCCAAAAAGCTCCTCGACGGAAACAGGGGATTCGAGCTAAGTCATTGAAAAGATTTGGCGTCCCCGACGGGATTTGAACCCGTGTTATCGCCGTGAAAGGGCGGTGTCCTAGGCCGGGCTAGACGACGGGGACGTTAGAAATGCTGGCGGGATTGCCCGAACGGGCTGACGGTTGATTCCCCGAACCAGAGGGCCGGCTGGATGGCCGTAAAAGACCCTCTTTCAAGCTATCAACTTGGCGGGATCATGTCAAAAAAACGGCGGCCGATCTGCGGCAGGCCGAATGCCGTGCCTGCTGTTCGATGCGGTGCGCACGGCGGCAGGAAAGCAAAAATTTTGCGACAATGGTTCAGTCTCCCGAATCCGTTAACCAGCCCCGGTCGGATCGATTTTTAAATCAGCGCATCAACAGCCCGGTAGTCCTGCCCGCAATGCAGGCCGGCAAGTGAAGTGAGGGTATTTTCTTGAAGCGCAATCTCTGCTTGAGCAGCATGATTTTCCTCGCGCTGGCCGCGTCCGGATGCCATAAGGACGCGCCACCGGCCGCAGCGGCTGCCGGCGGCCAGGCCATGCCCGTGCAGACCTTTACGGTGGCGCTGCAGCCGGTGGCGCAAGCGAGTGAATACGTGGCCACCATCAAGTCCCGCCGCTCGGCCACGATGCAGCCGCAGGTGGATGGACGGCTGATTGCGATCCATGTGCACTCCGGCGACCACGTGAGCGCGGGCCAGGCGCTGATGAACATCGACCCGCTGCAGCAGGAAGCGACTGTGGAGTCACAGCGCGCCACGGAGCGGCAGAAGAAAGCCGTTTACGACTACAACACGAGCGAGTTTGCCCGCCAGAAGAAGCTCTTCGACGCCGGCATTACCAGCCGCGATGTTTACGAACAGGCCGAGCAGGCTTACGAAAATGCGAAGGCCGACTACGAGAGCGCCGTGGCCCTGCGCAAGACGCAGGAGGCTGAGCTTGCCTACTACACGATTCGCGCGCCGTATGACGGCGTGGTGGGCGACATTCCCGTGCATGTGGGCGATTACGTCTCGGCTTCCACGGTGCTGACCACGGTGGACGAGAACAAGGATCTTGAGGCCTACATCTACGTGCCCACCGAGCGCGCCACGCAACTGCGCCAGGGATTGGAAGTGGACCTGACGGACACCAACGGCAAGCTGCTGGAAAAGACGAGCATCGATTTTCTTTCGCCGCAGGTGGACAGCACCATGCAGGGCGTGCTGGTAAAGGCTCCCGTGCATTCAAGCCTTGAAGTGCTGCGCAATGCGCAGTTGGTCAAGGCGCGCATTGTGTGGGATACGAAGCCGATGGCCGTGGTTCCCGTGCTGGCCGTTACGCGGCTGGGCGGGCAGAGCTTTGTCTACGTGGCTCGCCAGCAGAGCGGCCATTATCTGGCCACGCAGATTCCCGTGACGCTGGGCGACACGGTGGGCAACGACTACTCCGTGACCGACGGACTGACTCCGGGCGAGAAGGTGATTGTCTCCAGCACGCAGTTCCTGGTGAATGGAATGCCCGTCATGCCGCTGGGAAGCTAGAGGACACGCTGCGCGCCGCGTAATTTTCCCTGGCGGCGCCAGCCCAAACGGAAGGATGGCTCGCTTTGTTTGTTGATTTCTTCATCCGCCGGCCTGTCTTTGCCACGGTCTGCGCTTTGCTCATCATTCTCGCCGGCGCCGTGTGCATTCCGAATCTGCCGATTTCGATGTATCCCAACCTGGCGCCGCCGCAGGTGACGGTGACCAGCACCTATGTGGGCGCCAATGCGGACACGGTTGAGAAAGCCGTCACGATTCCGCTCGAAGAGTCCATTAACGGCGTCGAGGGAATGCGCTACATCAGCTCGTCGAGCACCAACAGCGGCGTGAGCACGATTACTGTCACGTTCCAGACCGGATATAGCCTTGACATTGCGGCCGTGGACGTCCAGAACCGCGTGGCCAGCGTGGAAGGCAGGCTGCCATCCGCCGTCAACCAGGCCGGCATTACGATTACGAAGGCTAACAGCAACTTCGTCTTCGGCGCAGGCTTCTATACGCTTGACGGGCGCTACTCGTCGGAGTTCATCTCGAACTACCTCGACGTGTACGTGAAGGACGCGCTCAAGCGCGTGCCCGGCGTGGGCGATGTGCAGATCTTCGGCGAGCGCAAGTACGCGATGCGCGTCTGGCTTGACCCGCTGAAGCTGGCCAGCCGCGATCTGACCGCGACGGACGTTATCAACGCGCTGCAGGAACAAAACGTGGAGATTCCGGCGGGCCAGCTTGGACAGCCGCCTTCCAGCTCAACACAGGCTTACCAGATTCCCGTGCGCGTTGTGGGCCGCCTGAGCAACCCGGAAGAGTTCGACAACATTATTGTGAAGAACTCGGCCAACGGGCTGGTGCTGCTGAAAGATGTGGGCCATGCCGAAGTCGGCGCCGAGGATTATAGCTCTTCGCTCAAATTCGCCGGCCACGACGCCATGGGCATTGGCGTACAGCAGCTCTCGAATGCGAATGCGCTTGCCGTGGATCGACAGGCGCGAGCCGTTCTGGCCAATCTGCAAAAGCACTTCCCGCCGGGCCTTCAATACTCCATCGCCTTTGACAGCACCACCTTCGTGGGCGACTCGATCCACGAAGTGATGGTCACGCTGGCCGAGGCCATCGTCATCGTCATCGTCGTCATCTTCTTCTTCCTGCTGGACTGGCGCGCCACGATTATCCCTTCGGTGACGATTCCCGTTGCGTTGATCGGCACCTTCGCTTTCATCAAGATCTTCGGCTTCTCCATCAATACGCTCACGCTCTTCGGCATCACGCTGGCCACCGGCCTGGTGGTGGACGACGCCATTGTGGTCATCGAAAACGTGCAGCGCCATATTCACATGGAGCACTCCGATCCGCATGAGGCGACCTCACGCGCCATGCGCGAAGTGACAGGCGCCGTCATCGCCACTTCGCTCGTGCTGATCGCGGTCTTCGTGCCGGTTTCGTTCTTCCCCGGCACCACCGGCATTCTCTACCGCCAGTTCTCGCTTACCATTGCGTTTTCGATTGCCATTTCGGCCTTCAACGCGCTGACACTTTCCCCTGCGCTCTCCGCGCTCTTCCTGCGCGGCGAAGAGCAGCGCCCGCATCAGCTCGACTTCCTGCATATCGCTCCGGTTTCGCGCGCCTTTGCCGCATTCATCCACGGGGCGGATCGCTCTATCAACTGGATGGGACGCACGTACGCGAAGTCGATTCACGTTGTGCTGCGGATGCGTTACCTCATGCTGCTGCTCTTCTTTGCGGGATTGGGCGCAACGGTGTGGCTCTATCGAACGGTGCCGACGGGCTTCATTCCGCAGGAAGACCAGGGCTACCTGATGGTCATCGTGCAGGCGCCTCCGGGCTCATCGCTGGCCTACACCACTGCGCTGGCCGATCGCGCCAACGCAATCATCGCGCAGGACAAGGACGTGGAAGGCGCATTCTCCGTGATGGGCTTCGGATTCAACGGCGCATCGTCCAACGCGGGCCTGATGTTCGTCGCTACCAAGCCCTCCGACCAGCGCCGCGGCAAAGGCCACTCCGCCGCGGATATTGTGGCGCGGATCGGTCCCAAATTGCAGATGCTGATGTTCTCGCCCAACGGCGGCATTGTGCAGATGATTCAGCCGCCGGCCGTGCAGGGAGTGGGCAGCCTGGGCGGATTCCAGTTCATGCTGCTCGATCAGGGCCAGAACACGCTTGCCGACCTGGACCGCGTGGCGCACAAGATTGTGTCCGACAGCCGGGCGCGCAAGGACCTGATGAATGTCTTCACGCAGTTCTCCGCCAACGATCCGCAGGTGCTGGTGACGATTGACCGTGAGAAAGCCAAGGCGCTGAGCATTCCGCTTTCGCAGATCACGTCCACTCTCGGCGTCTTCATGGGTTCGGAGTATGTGAACGACTTCGACTTCAACAACCGCACCTATCGCGTCTATGCTCAGGCCGATCAGAGGTTCCGCATGACGGCGGGCGACCTGCACAACTTCTACGTGCGCTCGGATTCGGGCCAGATGGTGCCGCTCGACAACCTGGTGACGGTGACCAACAGCGCCGGTCCGCCGGTCATCAACCATTACAACCTCTTCCGCGCTGTAGAGATCGACGGCTCGGCCGCGCCAGGTTACAGCTCCGGCCAGGGAATTGCCGCGATGGAAGATCTGGCCCAGCACGCAATGATGCCCGGCATGGCATACCAGTGGACGGGCCTTACGCTCGACGAAATTGAATCCGGCGGCAAAGCGATGATTATCTTCGGGCTCGGCATTCTTGTCGTGTACCTGACGCTCTCGGCGCAGTATGAGAGCTTCGCGCTGCCGTTCATCATTCTGCTCGCCGTGCCGATGGCCGTGCTGGGCGCGCTGGGCGCGATTTCCATACGCGGGCTTTCGGATGACGTCTATTGCCAGATCGGATTGGTCATGCTCATCGGCCTCTCGGCAAAGAACTCGATTCTCATTGTCGAATTCGCCGAGCAGTTGCGCCGGCAAGGGCGCTCCGTGATTGACGCGGCTATCGAGGCCGCCGAGCTGCGCCTGCGGCCGATCCTGATGACGTCTTTCGCGTTCATCCTCGGCGTGCTGCCGCTGGCCGTTGCCAACGGCGCGGGCGCGCTGGGCCGGCGTTCGGTGGGAACCACCATCGTGGGCGGAATGTTGCTCTCCACCATACTGAACCTGTTCTTCATTCCCACGCTGTACGTGATTCTGAGCACGCTGTTGGGAGTGAAGGCCGGCAAACAGGAAGAGGAGTCGGAGATGGCGCACGCCTGAGCGGCTCCACGGCTATAGCATTTTCCGGATTAGCGTAGACCGAAGCCGCGACAGCCGAGTGGATTTTCCTGAAGAAAATCCACCTTCACTCTCGCCGGAAGCTCACAGTATTCCGGAAAATGCCTTAGCGCGGCTCGCGGTGCGCCACGATGTAATCCTTGATGCGCCCGTAAACCTCGCCCGGGATTACGCCGTGGCTGACCAGCTCATTTTTGGCATGGTAGGGCCGAAAGCGAAGAATGCGATCGGCCCAGACACGCGTCATTCCCGGGATTTTCATCAACTGCCCGGTCGATGCATGATTGATGTCGATGCGATCTTCGGGCGAGACGGAATTCCGCGTGGAGGTCGTATGCTGCGCCTGCGGCAGGCAACGATGCGCCACCCCGCCGATGACAAAAAGCAGCATCAGAAGTCTTACAGCTTTGAGCACGGCTTCATTCTGCGGCAAGAGGCATCCGTTCGCAAGCAGAAAGCATCGCTTTCCGAAGCGAAGTGAGACCGGCCGTCTTTTCGAGCCGGATTTCCCGCGCCTAATTTTATTTATTTTTCCGGAAACACAGGCCTGAAAATATAACCAGATGACGACTTCTCCACACACGCCGCACACACCGACGACTGGATCGGCGGCACAGGAGCACCTTCTCGCAAAGCCACGGCTGATCTCGCTTCTTGTGCTTGGGGCTCTGCTCATCCTCTGCCTTGTCTTTGCGTGGACCACGCGAGACGCAATGCGAAATCTGCCGTCTGTAACCAACAGGCTTAAGCGCGGAGGAGCAGCCCAGCCGCTGGTGGATCAGACTCCGTGGCAGACCGCGAGCGCTCTTGCGCCGCTGGCCGTAAGCGCCGAAGAAATCCAATATGCGCGAGAAGCCGAACGGCTCGCCGACCATTCCGTGGATCAGGCCTTTGCCTCCGCGCTGCTTGAAGCCGCGCTGAAGGCGCAGCATCGTACGCTCACCGGCCAGGCGCTCGCGCTCTCCCGGAAGGTGACGCAGCTTCAGCAGGCTGTCGCGCAGGATCAGGAGCAGGTCAAGGAGCTGACGGCCACGCAAAGCGCGGCGGCCAACGCAACCAAAAGCCCGGCACAGCCCGGCGGCGGCAGCAATCTGGATGTTGCCAAGGCACAGCTTCAACTCGACTCCGATGAGCTGGCCGATACGATGCGGGATCTCGACCGCGCATCGGGCGATGTGCAGCCGCAGATTCAAGCCGAACTGGCCGCGCATGAAGCGGCGATGAAGAAATATGAGTCCCAGGCGCAGTCCGACGGCCAAATCGCGGTTCTTTCAACCGCTAAGTATGGCACGCTCGCCGGACGGATTGGCGCATGGTTCGGCCAGCACTCGCGGCTTGCGCTCATTCAGCAGGCCTCTGCTGAGGCGCAGGCCCTGGTCAAAAGCCTGACGACGCAGCACGATGCGCTCGATGCGCAGGCAAACGCCGGCGCTCAGGCAGGCGCATCCGCCGCTCAGGACAACGCAACGCGCCTGGCCAGCATTCGAAACTCCAGCGCCCGCCGCCAGATTCTGAGCATCTACGACGACCGCATTCAAACCGAGCAGCAGCTTGCCTCGGTCTATGACAAGTGGGCTGCGCAGGTTCAGCTTCAACACACCATCCTGCTGCACCTGATGCTTCAATCGCTGGCCTGGATCGTTCTCATTCTCATCTGCATGGTGGTGGGCGACGGGCTGGTGCGCAAGCTCATGGCGCAGCCCGTGCTTGACTTTCGAAGGCGCCAGACGCTGCGTGCCATTCTGGAAGTCGCGATTCAGGTCACGGGCATAGGCTGCATTCTGCTTGTCATCTTCGGCGCGCCGCAGCAGACAACCACCATCCTCGGCCTGGCCACGGCGGCCATCGCCATTGTTCTGCAGGATTTTGTTCTCGCCTTCCTTGGCTGGTTTGTGCTCATGGGCAAAAGAGGAATGCACGTGGGAGATACGGTGGAGATCAACAGTGTCGGCGGCGAAGTCATCGAGATTGGGCTGATGGCAACAACGCTGCTCGAAACCGGCGCGCTCGCCGGCGAGGGCCATCCAACAGGACGCCGCATCACCTTCATGAACGGCTTCGCCATTCGCGGCCAGTATTTCAATTTCTCAACCGCCGGCCAGTGGTTGTGGGATCAGCTCGTGGTCTCAGTTCCAGCGAACATCGACACGCGCGCCCTGGTGGAAAAAATTCAGGAGGCCGTGCGCGAGGAGACCGCCGACAACGCGCGCCACGCGGACCATGAGTGGAAGCGCGGCCTGCGCGGCGACAAGCTGAGCCGCCTGGGAACTGAAGCCACCATCGAGCTGAAGCCTTCGTCAGGCTCTTTCGATGCGGAGGTGCGCTACGTGACGCGCGCCTCCGAGCGCGTGGAGACACGCAACCGGATTTACCGGCGCGTCATTGAGATCATGCAGCAGGCCCCCGCCAACGCATGACAAATTTTCACGAAGCGTGATTTGACAAGGCGGCCGGTCTGCCTTTAAGTTGGAAATAGATGCAGAGTCCCCGCCATCATCGCCATCCCCATCATCATGGACATTCCATGACGGCGGACTGCTATGGCCTGAACTAACGCGCCAGAGATCGAGAATCACAAAAGCCCGCCGGCGAATCCGCCAGCGGGCTTTTTGTTTGCCACGGAATTCAACCCTTAAGAGACAAGGAACCATGATCGACTTCGAGAAAATGGATGGACTGGTGCCCGGCATCGTGCAGGATGCGCGAACGGGCGAGGTGCTGATGCTGGGCTTTCTGAACCCCGTCAGCTACGCAAAGACGCTTGAGACCGGCTTCGTTACCTTCTGGAGCCGCACGCGCCGGAAGCTCTGGATGAAGGGCGAGACCAGCGGCAATCGCCTGCGCATCATCTCCGCTTCCACCGACTGCGACAACGACACGCTGCTCTTCCGCGTGGAAGTCGAAGGCGACGGCCTTGTCTGCCACGAGGGCACCGTGAGCTGCTTCACGCGGACCATTGATGTTGCCGCACAAACTACGGAGGCCGCCAATGACAAATAAGCTCAGACTCGGAATTCCCAAGGGAAGCCTGCAGGATGCAACCATCGCGCTCTTCAAGCGCGCCGGCTGGAACATCTTTGCCGATGGCCGCTCGTACTTCCCTTCGATCGACGACAGCGAGATCGAGTGCATGTTGATCCGCGCGCAGGAGATGGCGCGCTACGTCGATCACGGCGTGCTGGATGCCGGCCTCACCGGCATTGACTGGGTGGTCGAGAGCGGCCTCGATGTTTCGAGCGTCACCACGCTCACCTACGCCAAGCAAAGCCGCCGCAAGGTGCGCTGGGTGCTGGCCGTGCCCGAGAACAGCGGCTATGAAAAAGCCGAAGACCTCGAAGGCAAGATCATCGCCACCGAGCTGGTCGAAGTCAGCAAGCGCTACTTCGCCAGCAAGGGCGTCAATGTGAAGGTCGAATTCAGTTGGGGCGCAACGGAAGTCAAGCCGCCCATGCTTGCTGACGCCATTGTGGAAGTGACCGAAACCGGAAGCTCGCTCAAAGCAAATCATCTCAAGATCATTGACACCGTGATGGAGAGCGAAACGCACTTGATTGCCGGCAAATCCGCACTGGCCGATGCCTGGAAGCAGGAAAAGATCAATCAGATTGCGCTCATGCTGCGCGGCGCCATCGATGCGCAAGCCCAGGTGGGCCTGATGCTGAACGTAAAGCGCGCGAACCTCGATGCCGTGCTCTCCGTGCTGCCCGCGCTCAACTCGCCCACCGTCTCGCAGTTGAGCGACCCCGAATGGGTCGCCGTCAACACCATCCTCGAAGAGCGCGTGGCGCGCGATGTGATTCCGCGCCTCAAGGCGGCGCAGGCCACGGGCATCGTCGAATATGCGTTGAATAAGGTCGTACTCTAGGGCGGAGGAAGAATGAAGCTCATTCGCACACAAGGGCGCGGCGCACGCAAAGCAGCGGAAGCCGTTGCCGCGCTCGAACGGCGCGGCGGCGCGGCACTCGACAGCGTGCTGCCCGCCGTGCGGCGCATCGTGAACGACGTGCGCCGCAATGGCGACCGAGCCCTGCTGCGCTACGCTGCGCGCTTCGACGGTCTCGCGGATCGCAACGCGCTCCAGGTCAGCGCAGAAGAGATGGCCGCGGCATGGGAGTCCGCAGATCCAGCGCTGCGCCAGGCGCTCGCCACAGCGGCAAAGCAGATTCGCAGCTTTGCCCGGAGGCAGCTTCCAAAAAGCTGGAGCAGTTCGCCCATCGCCGGCCTCACCACCGGACAACTGGTGCGCCCGCTCGGCTCTGCCGGCTGCTATGTTCCCAGCGGCAGGCATCCGCTTCCTTCCACGCTGCTGATGACCGCCATTCCCGCACAGGCAGCGGGCGTGGAGCGCATCGTAGCCGTCTCACCGAAGCCCGCGCAGGAGACGCTCGCCGCAGCGCATCTGCTCGGCATCCGCGAATTCTACCGCGCGGGCGGCGCGCACGCCGTCGCCGCGCTCGCCTATGGAACGGAAAGCGTCGCGCGGGTCGATAAAATCGCCGGCCCCGGCAGCCTCTTCGTCACCGCGGCCAAGCGTCTTGTCTCCTTCGATTGCTCCATCGACATGCTCGCTGGCCCAACGGAAATCGTCGTCACCAGCGAGCGCGGCAACGCCGCGGATATTGCCTCCGATCTTGTTGCACAGGCAGAGCACGATCCCGAAGCGCTGGCTATCTTCATCACCACGCGCGAAGCTCTGGCCCTGGAAGTCATCGCCGAAACCAGGTTGCTCGCGCAGTCGAACCCGGTCGCGCAAGAAGCACTCGCCCGCAACGGTCTCGTTCTTCTTGCCACGACACCTGATGAAGCGCGCAAGCTGACCAACCGCATCGCGCCTGAGCATCTTACCGTGGACAGCGCCGCTGACCTCGCGTGGGTGCAGAATGCCGGCTCCATCTTTGTGGGCAAGTGGTCCGCGCAGCCGCTCGGCGACTACATCTCCGGCCCAAATCACACGTTGCCCACCGGCGGCATGGCAAGCGTGCGCGGCGGCTTGAGCGTGAACGATTTCGTCAAACTCATCACCGTGCAGGAGTACACCGCGGAAGCGATCAATACACTCGGCCCCAAGGCCGTGCTACTTGCTAAAGCTGAAGGACTCAGCGCGCACGCCGAAGCGGTCCGCACGCGCCTGCGCAGCGTCGTGCGCACTGGGACACAAATCAGGAGAAAAAATGGCTGACACGGTTGCAGGCATACTTCCAGCGCCGCGCGTGCGCGTCCGCTCCATGAAGGAGTATCACCCTCCGCTGGGCAGCCGCGACGCGCTACGCCTGGACTTCAACGAGAACACGGTCGCCTGCTCGCCCAAAGTAAGCGAGGTGCTGGCAAAGATCTCCGCCGACGCGCTCACACGTTACCCTGAGCGCGAGCCGCTGGAAGCCATCGTGGCCGTCCATCTTGGCATCGCAGCCGGCCAGGTGGCTCTCACCAACGGCGTCGATGAAGCCATTCACGTGCTCTTCGAGGCATTCCTCGACGCGGGGGATGAGCTTCTGTTGCCCGTGCCGACTTACACCATGTACGAGGTTTACGCATCCGCTACGGATGCAGGCATCGTCACCGTGCAGGCCGAAGACGATCTTGAATTTCCGTATGCGCGTCTTCTGTCCGCGATCACCCCGCGTACCAAGATCATCGCCATCGCCAACCCCAACAGCCCCGCCGGCTCCGTCGCCACGCGCGAACAGGTCATCGCCATTGCACAGCGCGCACCGCAGGCCATTGTTCTTGTGGATGAAGCCTATTTCCATTTTTACGGCGAAACCGTGCTTGATCTTCTTGGCGCACTGCCCAATCTCGTCGTTGCGCGAACCTTCTCAAAGGCCTACGGCCTCGCCGGCCTGCGCATCGGCCTGCTCGCAAGCTCCATCGAAAACATGCGCTGGATTCGCCGCGTGCTTTCGCCGTACAGCGTCAACTCCGTAGCGTTGGCCTGCCTTTCCGCTGCGCTCAGCGATACCACCTATCTCAATAATTACGTTGCAGAGGTACTCGCGGCACGCACGGAGTTTGAATCCGCGCTCGACACCATCGGCCTTCGCCGCTGGCCGAGCCGCGCCAACTTTGTGCTTGTCGATATCGGTCCGCAGCACGCGGAATTTGTCCGCCGCATGAATGCAGCCGGCGTGCTCGTGCGCGACCGTTCGAGCGATCCCGGCTGCGACGGCCGCGTTCGCATCACCATTGGAACGCGCGAGCAGATGCGGCGTGCCGTTCAAGCCATGCAACAAGCTGTCAGAGACCTCGAACTCAACGGAGCCAAATAGTGAGTACCGGAAAGAAAACATCATCCAAAACCGCTAAACGCACCGCAGAATTCGCGCGCAACACCACGGAGACGCGCATCTCCATTCGCCTCGTCATTGAAGGCTCCGGCCAGTACAAGGTCTCCACCGGCATCCGCTTCTTCGATCACATGCTGGAGCTTTTCACGCGCCACGGCGCTTTCGATCTCAACCTTCAGTGCGCCGGCGATCTTGACGTGGACCAGCATCACACTGTGGAAGACGTGGGCATCGCGCTCGGCGAGGCCTTCGACCGCGCGCTTGGCGACAAGCGCGGCATCCTGCGCGCCGGCTACTTCGTGATGCCGATGGATGAGACGCTCGCCATCGCTGCCGTCGATCTGAGCGGGCGCACCGCCTACGCCGTCGATACGCAGGTGCACACACGGCTTGTCGGCGACCTGCAAACCGAGCTTGTTACCGATTTCTTTGAAGGTTTTGCGCGCGGTGCGCGTGCGAATGTGCATGTAAAGACCATGTATGGCCGCTCGAATCATCACAAGATCGAGGCCATCTTCAAGGCCTTCGCGCGCGCACTGCGCGTTGCTTGCAGCAAAGACAAGCAGCTCGGCGAGATGCTGCCCAGCACAAAGGGATTGCTCTGATGCGCGTGACGGTGATCGACTACAAAGCCGGAAATCTTACCTCTGTGCTCAAAGCGCTGCACCATCTTGGTGCGGAAACTGAGGTCACGGATGCCGATTCCGCGCTCATTGCATCCGCAGAGCGCATTGTTCTGCCCGGCGTCGGCCATTTTGCGGCCACAAAACGCCTGGATGACACTGGCCTGACGCCCGCAATCCGCTCCGCCATCGCGCGCGGCGTTCCATTTCTCGGCATCTGCGTGGGAATGCAGTGGCTCTATGCGGGCTCGACAGAAGCTCCGGGCCACGCAGGTCTCGCGCACTTTGCCGAATCCTGCACGCGCTTCCCGGAAGCAGGCGAAAAAGTCCCGCATGTCGGTTGGAACTCTCTCGCGCCGAGTAACGCATCGCGTCTGCTTGCCGGCATTCAGTCCGGCGAGTACGTCTACTTCACGCACGCCTACAAGGCTCCCACCACCTCGGACACTGCGGCCATAACGCATTACGTGGAACCGTTTGCCGCTGCCGTGGAACGCGCCAACGTGATGGGCGTGCAATTCCATCCGGAAAAATCCGGCGCCACTGGTCTCGCTATCCTGCGCAACTTTCTCCACTGGAAGGCGGCATAATCATGCTTACGCGACGCATCATCGCCTGCCTCGATGTTCACGCCGGCCGCGTGGTCAAAGGCGTGCAGTTCGTCGATCTGGTGGATGCCGGCGACCCGGCAGCTCTTGCCGCACGCCACGCGCGCGAGGGCGCCGACGAAATTGTCCTGCTTGACATCACCGCCACGCACGAAGGCCGCCAGACACTGCTGGACACTGTGCGCCGCACCGCGCGCGAGCTCTTTGTTCCCTTCACCGTCGGCGGCGGCATCCGCACTGTACAGGACGCCGAACAGGTATTTAACGCCGGAGCCGATAAGGTCAGCATCAACTCTGCGGCGCTTGCTGATCCCGCGCTCATCACCGCCATCGGGAGCAGCTTTGGATCGCAGGCTGTTGTCGTCGCCATTGACGCGCGCCGCAATCCGCAGGCCGCCGATCCTGCTCGCGAGGCACAGGTCTACGTGCATGGAGGCCGCAAGCCCGCAGGCCGTAGCGTTGTCGAATGGGCGCGCGAGGCGGAGGCGCGCGGTGCGGGCGAAATTCTGCTCACCTCGATGGACTCCGATGGCACACGCGCCGGTTTTGATTGCGACCTCACCGCCGCGGTAAGCGAAGCCGTGCATATTCCCGTCATCGCCTCCGGCGGCGCGGGCACGGTCGGCCATTTTGCCGAGGTCTTTACGCGCGGCAAGGCAGACGCCGCGCTTGCCGCCAGCATCTTTCACTTCGGCGTCTCCAGCGCCCGCTCACTGAAAGAACAACTTGCCGCGTCCGGCATTCCCATGAGGCTCCCATGCTGATTCCTTCCATCGACCTTCTCGGCGGCCGCATCGTCCAGCTCGTGCAGGGCGAAAAGTTGCGCCTCGCCTTTGACGACTTCGAGTACTGGATCGAGAAATTCTCGCGCTTCCCGCTCGTCCAGCTCATCGATCTCGATGCCGCCATGCGCCAGGGCGACAATTCCGCTCTGGCCGAGCAAATCTGCAAGCGCCTTCCCTGCCAGGTCGGCGGCGGCATCCGTTCCGTTGAGCGAGCGCAGCAAATGTTTGATGCCGGGGCAAAGCGCGTCATTCTTGGCTCCGCGCTCTTCAGCGATCAAGGCCCGGTCGATGCTGCCTTCGCCGGGAAATTGGCTTCAGCCTTGGGTGCGGAGCGCATTGTCGCCGGCATTGACACGAAGAACGGCCGCATCGCCGTAAGAGGCTGGAGAGCCAGCGTCGATCTCACGCCGGACGCGGCAATTCCGCTGCTGGAGCCTCACGTCGCGGCATTTCTCTATACGCATGTCGATGGCGAAGGCATGATGCAGGGCTTTCCCATCGCCACGGCGGAGCGGCTGCGCAAGCTCACGCGGCGCCAGCTCATCGTTGCCGGCGGCATTCGCGCGCAGCAGGAGGTAGATGCTCTGGATGCGCTCGGCGTGGACGCCGTAGTCGGCATGGCGGTTTATACGGAGCTGCTCGCTGTCTGATCGTGCTGTCCGCATCGGCTATGCTGGAAGCAAACAATTTCGCGGAAAAGGAGCGGGATGATTACGACCAGACAGAGCGGAATCCGACTTGCGCGCCGGCTCGATGAAGTTGGCTTCTCCGACATTGTGCAGATTCGTAATAAGGTAATGGCCATGCGGGCGGAAGGTCTGCCCGTTTACTCGCTGCATGGCGGCGAGCCCTTCTTTGAGACGCCCGACGAGATCAAGTTCGCCGCGGTTCGCGCACTGGTGGAAAACCGCACGCATTACGCGCCCTCTTCCGGCATTCCGCCTCTGCGCGAAGCTCTGGCAGACAAGCTCGCTGCGAAGAATAAGATTCAGGTCACCGTTGATGAAGTGATTGCCACTGTAGGCGGCTCGCAGGCGCTCTATGGGGCATTTCAAAGCGTGCTGGACCCGGGCGACGATTGCCTCGTCTTTTCGCCCTACTGGACACCGATCCGCGATCTTGTCACCGGAGCCGAGGCTCGCCCGCTGCTGGTGCCTTCGATCACCGCGCGCCGCAACGGGATTCGCAATACGCTGGAGCAGTTCGCCACGCCCAGGACGCGCGCCGTCTACTACAACACGCCGCAGAACCCGAGCGGACTGGTCTTCACGCGCGCGGAAGCCGAAGAGGTTGCCGCCTTCGCGCTGGAACGCGACCTGATTGTAATTGCCGACGAGGCCTATGAAGACCTTGTTTACGATGGCGGGCATTTTTCGATTGCCTCACTGCCCGGCATGGCTGAGCGAACCATCGCCTGCTACACCTTCTCGAAAACCTATGGCATGACGGGCTGGCGCGGCGGTTACGCTGCGGCCAAAGAGCCTTTCATGACCGCGCTGCGCAAGATCGTCCTCTACTCAACGAACGGCGTGCCCACCTTTGTGCAGCACGCCATGCTGCAAGCGCTCACAACGCCGGAGTCAAGGATCGCCGCGCAGTGTGAGGAGTATCGCAAACGTCGCGACCTGCTCGTTGCCGGCCTCAATGAAGTTGGCCTTGAGTGCGATCCGCCGGCGGGCGCATTCTATGCCTTCCCTAACGCTGAAAAGATTCATAAGAACAGCCTTACGGCCGCGCAGATTCTGCTTGAAAAGGCACACATCGCCACTATTCCAGGCTCTGTCTTCGGCGCGCAGGGCGAAGGACACCTGCGCTTCGGCTATGCAATTCCTCTCGAAGAGATCGAGAAGTGCGTTGAGGCTCTGCGCAAATTTTTCCGCTAAGGTCACGCGCGCCGGCTTTCCATGCGATGCACAAGAGGCATAAGAGGTCCATGTTGCGAGTTGGTTATCCCGCGAATATCGAAGCCGCTCTGCTGAGCGTCATGCCGTCCGGCATTGAATTGGTGCCGCTTACGGATGGGCTCGATCACGACGTGAACGTGGATGTGTGGATTCCCGATCCATTTTCGTCGCGTGCCCAACGTGTCTGGGCACATCTGCGCGGCGTGCGGCTGGTGCTGGCGCTCCTGGCAGGCACAGAGTGGATTCCCGGCGTTGTCGGCCCTCACGTCACCATCTGCAACGCTCGCGGCGCGCACAACATCTCCACCGCGGAGTGGACTATCTCCGCGATTCTTACTTCGCTCAAATATTTTCCGCTCTATCTCGACATTCAGGCTTCCGGCGACTGGCGCAGGCGCAGTGAGGCTGCTGCGCAGTACGAGCGCATTCATGGAGGGGCGGCACGGTTTTATCCTCCTGCCCTGCTTGAGGAACTGACCGGCAAGAAGGTTCTTATGGTGGGCTACGGCTCCATCGGCAAAGAGATCGAGCGGATGCTTGCGCCCTTCCACGTGCAAATGCGGCGCGTTACGCGGACCGCGCGAACAGAACCTCCGGTACATCCGGTTGCAGAACTGGATAACTTACTTCCCGAGGCTGAGATCGTCATCCTGATTCTTCCGCTCACGGCTGAGTCGCGCGGATTGATCGGCACACGCCAGTTCAGCCTCATGCAGCAGGGAGCGCTACTGGTAAACGCGGCGCGCGGCCCTGTGGTGGATACCGATGCGCTCGTGGCCGCGCTGCAAGCCGGCAAAATCCGCGCCGCGCTTGACGTCACCGATCCCGAGCCGCTGCCGCGAGAACACCCGCTCTGGCACTGTCCAAATCTGCTCATCACGCCGCATATTGGCGGATCGAGCCCGCAATTTACGCCGCGCGCGCTCAAAATAGCGGCTGAAGAGTTGCAGCGCTATAGGAATGGCGAGCCGCTTCAGAATGTCGTGCAAGCAGCAGCAATCTAAGCTGCGGCGCTCACTGCGGCACGCCGCCAGTCGCGTAGTCCCATCACGGCCAGCACCACCAGAACCGCGTAGAGAAGCGCCGTTGCGCGCAGATCCTTGTAGAGATATTCGCCGATATAGATGAGATCCACGACGATCCACAGCCACCAGTTGGCAATGTGCCTGCGTGCGCCCCACCAGCTTGCAACAAGGCTGTAACTGGTTAATGTCGCGTCCAGATACGGTAATGCCGCGTGCAAACGCCGGGCAATTATGCCTAATAAGACGCTTCCAACAGCGCCTGCGCAGATTGCAAGCAGCGCTTCGCGCCGTTCCAGCGCGCGAATCTTTACTTCGCCCTCCTCATGCACGCCGCGCTGCCAGTTCCACCAGCCGTAGAGCGTAAAGATGACGAAGAAAGCCTGGAGCAGCGCATCGGAAAGCAACGCAGCCCGATAGAAAACGACCAAATACAGCACATCCGCGGCGAGCGTGATGGGCCAGCACCAGAGCGAGCGGCGTGTGGTGAGCCAGATGCCGATCAATGTTGTGCTCCACCCGGCAAGTTCCACCCAGTGCGCCAGAAAGTAGTGCATCATCGCGCCTTCCCTTCACCCCATGCGCGGATTGCGTCAAGCAGCCTGCCGCCCGCGCCGCGCCACCAGCGAGCATGGTCGATCAGATAAGCCGGGCACGCGAAACGCGCCTCTTCTTCAGAATGCAGCACACTGAGAAAATAATCCGTTTCCGAAAGCGCGAACTCCGCATGACAGAGTGCGGTCATGGGGGCGAGCGCGGAACGCTCTACGCGGCTCAGAGGACGCGCCGATTCGTATCCATCCAGCAGAGCCGTCAAGTGATCGAGATGAATCGGCACGCGCTCCGGATCATCCGGCCGCTGCACCAGCGCGAGCCACTCCACAATGCTGCGCTCAATGGCATGAGCGAGATCGTGGATTGCGTTTGTGCGGTCACTCAAACCGAAGTCGATTACCGCTGTTGCGTGAGATTGTTCGCTTGCATCGCTCCAGAAAAGATTGGATGGATGCAGGTCATTGTGCGTCCACAGCGGCTGCAAAGTAGAGAGCGATGACTTGAGCTCCGCGTGGAATGGATGCAGCAAATCCAGCGCATCATGCAACCAATCGCGGTTTTTGAGATAGCTTGCGAGTGCCGGCCTTATGGCAAGATATGCAGCCAGAGAGCGCTTAGGATCTTGCGAGGCGAAAATGCTGAATCCCGCTACCAATGGCCGTCCGGTGCGTGGAAGCGCGTCATATCCTTGCGCGGCGAGATGCAGGCGGGCCATCGCCTGGCCGACGGAATAAGCGTGATCTGCATGGAAAAACGGCGTCCATGAAATGGCGTCTCGATAGAGATCGATGCCGTGCGGCAATTCGTGCACTTCGTACGCCCAGTCTTCGAGCTCGATCGCTGTATTGCCGCGCCTGTCTGCGAAAACGCGCGGAACACGCGCTCCGTGCCCGCGCAAATGGGCCATGAAGGCGTGTTCTTCATGCAGGCCGTCTGCATCGCGCACGGCGCGGGCATGGCGCTTAACGAAAATGTGCTGCTTGCCGGCCTCTACAACACTGGCTGCTGAAAATGGCCTTGGACTGAAGCTCAGCAACGTGACTTCGCCGGCAAGATCTTCATAACGAGTAAGCACGTGACGAACTTCATCGGCCGTCAGCGGAGGCCAGTACGGCTTCACCAGCGTTCCATCCTGTGCGTGTGAGTGTGCGATCGTACTCATTCCTATTGCTTCCGTTCCCTGAGCGAGATTAAAACGCATAGTGCGCGGAGAGGCGCACGGTTGTTGGCGCGCCGAGCCACACGAAGGTATCGCCGTAGCTGGCGCCGGTATCTGACCAATAGCGTTTGTCTAAGATGTTGTTCGCGTAGATGCGGAAGGTGACATGGCCCTGTTCACCACCCGGTGTGTAGCGCGCCCCGAGATTGAAGAGATTGTAGCTGGGCACGCTCACCACGTCGTCGCGTGTGGCCTCCTTGCGCGATGTGTAGCTCCAGCCAGGCATCAGATGAAGACCGCGCACACGCGGTACGCTGAGATCGGCAAAGAGGTTTGTGTGCAGATGCGGCACGTTGATGACCTGCTTATTGTCGAAAGAGGGCGTGCCGGTGCCGGTCGATATGGCGTTCATGGCCGCAGCAGATGCGCTTAGGCGCAGCCAGTTTGCGGCCTTGCCTTGCATATTCACTTCAACACCGTTGTGGGTTTCGCGGCCTTCGGACTCGAAGCAGAGATCGCCGGGCGCTACAAAGACGCCTGCCGGGCAAAAGCTGTCCGGAGCCTGAATCACTTTGGGATACATGAAAGGCGCACGCATGTGAAAGAACGCAGTGGTAAGCAGAATACGCTGGCCGGGCTCGTATTTTGCGCCGATTTCCGCCTGGCGCGTGATGAAAGGCGCAAGAAACTGATTGGCGTTATCCACCCACCACGGGCCTTCCGGGCCGAGCGAGAGTAGGACGGCGTAATTCGAGTAGAGCGTGAGGTCTTTCACCGGAGCAAAGGTGACTGCGTATTGCGGAAGCCAGAGGTTCTTATCACTAATGGTGGGAGGCGTGGTGGAACTGGTAGCCGTGAGCGAATAGTTATTGTCGCGCAGAGAATCGTAACGTCCTCCCGCGATGAGCTGGATGCGTCCGGGAAGCTGAACGCGATCCTGAACGATGCCTGCCGATTGATGGTTGTCCTCCCACAGAGTGCGCGGGCCGGCGGATTGAAGCGGGCTCTCCTGCGGTATCGGCGCGAGCGGCTGATAGATGTTTTCGGCTCCGACGTAGGCGTATACCGCGCCATCCTGCACGGTGGAGGGCGCATCGGCCGGTGGAGCGCCGGGCTGTTGCACGCTGCGCAGAAAGATGGAGCCGCCAAAGGAAATGTCCTGCGTTATGCGACCGGTGCGAATGTGCCCAGTGGCGATAGCTTCGGCTTCGGCGTCAATGCGCAGCTCGCCGGGATCGCGGTAGTCGTAGATGCCATAGCTTCCATCGGGACAAAAGAAGTAGGCCGGCGCGTTGGGTGCGCCTGGGCAATCGACGTTGCCATTCGCGTCGAACGGCGTGCCGTAAGCGTAGATCACATTGTCCTGAATCAGCGAGTGGCTATAGCTGGCAGCCGCGAAGGCAGACCACGCAGGCGAGAATGTGTAGTTGAACCGCGCGCCGGTGTTGAAAGTGTCATAGGTGTCGGGAGGGGCCCAGGGCTGAAGGCCGAGCATGGTGGAGGGATAGATGCGATGGATGTCAGGAACGGTGGTACCGCCGAGCAGTTGATAGCCGCTGCCGTCGCGCTCGGTCTTGTGCTGGTACTCGAAGTTCCCTTCGAGCGTGGCTTGCGGCGTGATCTTCCAATCGGCCGCGCCCGCGCCCATGGCGCGCCAGCCGTTAGCGCCGATCATGTAAGGGACGATCCGTTCGCCGGCGAAATTGAAGCGCGTGCCCACCTGCTTCGCGCTGCCGAAGAGCCAGCCAAGATCGGCGTCGCCGAAGGCGCTGCCGCGATGGTCTGTTGCGAGGTCTATTGCCTTGATGGCCATGGGGCGCTTGGTGACGTAGTTGATTAGCCCGCCCGCCGAAGCCACGCCGCTCTCGACGCCGGCAATTCCCTTCAGCAGTTCCACGCTCTCTTTGTTTTCAAGCGGTACGTCCTGCTCGCCGGCAATCGTCATGCCGTTGATCTCGAGGCCAGTGGCCAGGTCAATGGGAAAACCGCGAATCTGGTAGTCGCCGTAATAGCCCACGGGAACGTAGTCGTCGGTTACAGAGGCGTCGTTCTTCACTACGTCCGAAAGCAGCCTCGCGACCTGGTCACTGAGCAGATCGCGCGTGACAACGGTAACTGAGAGCGGCATCTCTTTGAGCGGCGCGCCGATGAGCGTGCCGGCTGTGATGGATTCCGGCAGATAGTTATCCTGCACTCTCGCATGAACTTCGACGGTAGCGTTCACGCGCGGCAAAGGCTTCTGCTGTTTCTTCGAAATCTGCGGCTGGCCGTTCGCAGAGATGGACGGATTCTGCGCGCGCAAAGCTATGAAACCGCACGCCAGTGCAGTAATCATCGAAACTCGTATTAAGGCTCGTGCTGTATGTCGGAGAGCGGCTGGGCTCATAGACACCTCTTGTTTTCTCTTGAAACAAGAGCGCCCACGATGAAATGCCGCTAAGAAGGCCGGTGGCTTGCCGAAACTTCCCACGCCGGTATTATCCGGATCGGGTTCGAGGGTATATCTCAGCCCCGCAACTCGCGGAGCACCCCTGTTTCAATAACAAGATTGAAACATTGTTGCGGGCTCAGGTCAAATCGCGCGTCTCATAATCGAGCGTTGCCGGGATGGTCAGGAGAGCCGCGGAAAATGGTCGCCATGGCTCTTCTGCGCCCCTCCTGCGGGCTAATCAGTGGCCGATACGCCAGTGCAGCACGGCGGCCACGCCAAAGGGGTGGTCGCTGTACAGGCTGGTCAGCGTGGCGGGAACGCCGTATGCCGTTCCCTGCGCGCCCAGCTCAGCCGAACTCCACGCATTGCCCCAGATGCGATGCGCGTAGCCTCCGGTGTATGCCTGCACGCGGCCAATCACGGTCTCGTCCGGCGGCGCATCTGCGCCGAGCAGGTCGGTTGTACGGTCGACATTTTCAATGCGCATCCAGATGGTCTGCTGTTTGCGCAGGCTTAGCGCGCCTTCCAGCAGATAGCCATTGGCGTTCACGTCTGTGCCGATGGTGTGATTGCGTCCCCAAAGGGCTAGCATGTTCAGATCGTTTTCACCAAGTGAGCGATGCCACGCGATGGAAGCTGTCTGCCGCAGAATATCTTCTTTCGGGTGGTAAGCCTCCGGCGAATGCAGATGGCCCAGGGAATATTGCATGGACCAATCGCGCTGCGGAGACACGCTGAGACGCGCGGACCACGAATCGATTGCACCCTGGTAGATTGTCCAGCGATTCTCACCGGGCTCGCGCCCGTGGAAACCGCTTGCCTCAAGGCGAAATCCACGCTCGCCCTTGCCAACACCTACGCCCCCGGTAAGCACGTCGTAAGCGATGTGCGTGGAGTCTTCGAGATGGTGCCCCAGCGGCGCAAGCGGATTGGCGCCGATAGAAGCGCGGTGCGGAAATGCCTCCGGGCCCAGCGATGGGTCGCCCACAGGCGCAACGTAGAAGCTCAGCACGCTGTGCGATCCGGCTTTTATGTCATAGATCGCGGCCAGCTCCATGAAAAGATTGTGCGGGTGCTGGCCGTCTACGATGGGCTTGCCGAAGGCTGTTTCGCCCTGCTGGAACAACTCCGGATAGTAGCGGCCGCTGATGGTTGCAGGCTCAAGGCTGAACATGGCGCGCAGGGTTAGCTCGCTGTGCGCAAAGGTTCGCTGCGCCATGGGCATGGCCCAGTTCACGCTGAAGAGCTTGTCATGGCCGCGCGGGCCGGTCTGTTGCTGCTCAACGACGGAGACTTCGCCGTGCAGCATCTCCATCCAGTTGCCGCGCATACGCATCAGCATCGGCGGCGCGTTCGATACAGGTTCAAGATCCGTGCCGGAGCTGGTGTGACGCAAAAGGTTGCCTGTAAAGGAATCGGCAGAGCCGCCCATGTTCATGCTCATTTGCGCATGAACGCAGGCCGGCGCCGCAAAAAAGACGACAGCAAATAACCAACGCAAGACTGAATCCTCCGAAAATCTGCGCGAGATGGCGCGCGCGGCTGCTCAAAAGCCGCGCAGTACGGTGCAGTTCACGAAGGATCAGGTTCGGAGAACGAGCGGAGGAGCGTGTGTGCACTCCGGCGCGGCGGGCAGCGGCGACTCATGCGCGGGCAGCAGAGCGAAGGCTGCAATTACACCGCGCGTGGCGGCAGGCATGGCCGCAACCGGCGCAGCCTGGCTTGCCTGCGGAATGGCCGTTGGCGAAGACTGCTGCGGAGCGCAGCACGTTACTTCAGCCTTCTGGCTCATGTCATGGCAGCAGGCGTGGCCGGCCCGCATTCGCACGCTCAGGCAGGCAGCGCTACACGGCAAACACGCGTTAGCCGCAAAGAGCGCAATCAGAATCGCCAGCCCGAGCCGCTTCATGCGGTCATTTTACGCCTGTTCTGGCTGCGGCGCGCTTTCAGGCGCAGGCGCGCTCTGCGCCGCGGGCTCATCCTTCCACAGGCACGCGATCCACCAGATAAGCGCGAGCAGGTAGACAAAGCTGTTGGCGCTGAATATATGCTGGCGCAGATTGATAAAGTGCTGGTACTCGGCCATCGACTGCGGCTTTGCGCTGCGCGCAATCCACTCCCACGTCGCTTGCATTGTGACCTGCGAAAGCGATGTCGTGGCGAGCCCGATCACAATGCGCTGCACGTGCGTCTTCCAGCCCGCGGCATAACGCCAGCCGAAGAACAGCACCACAACTCCGAGTAGAACCGTCTCCACGTCGAGCAGCAGGCTGGCCTTGAGCGCGAGGAACTGCAACAGCTCCAGATGCGAGAGGGTGCCCTGCGCGGTGAGCGTCTTCCATGCCGGCCATTGGCCCCATGTGGCCAGTACCGTTGCGCCGATGGCCATGAGCACCAGCGCGCCGGCGACCCATTTGGCGCGCGCAATACCGGCGAAGGCCTTGCGCGCCAGTTCCTGCAGCATCATCGCGGTAACGATGGCGCCCAGGCAGGCCAGCCCGATGAAAATCTCCGCCATCGCAATCTGCGCCAGGTGGCCATAGAGCATCTTGGCCGAGAGCAGCCGGAAGGCGATGAGCACAATGTTGGCCGTAAACCACGGAAAGCGGCGGATGCGGTCGCGGCCCATGAGCACCACCAGCAACACGAGGTGCGCGGCAAAGGTCAGCGTCCAGAGAATCTCATTCGCGGAAAAGGGAAAGTGAAAGTGCATCGGAACCTTTATGGATGTGCGCCGCAGCGCGGGGTATTGCACGGGATCACGCTGCTTGCAATCTTGCCGGGCTGATTGTCGTGCGGGGCCATGCGGTGAGAAATGGTGCGCCCGGAGAGATTCGAACTCCCGACCTAATGCTCCGGAGGCATTCGCTCTATCCAGCTGAGCTACGGGCGCACTTTTTCAAGGATACCGCAAATTGCGGCTTTTCGCCGATGACAACCCAACCGAAATCCATGGAATGACTCTATCTAGCCCGCATTTTGCGCAGCCTCGCGCTGCGTGCGCAGCTCCTCCATCACGGACTGGATCAGCGCTTTTGCGCCCTCCATGCCTTCGAGCACAGCCTGCAAATCCAGCGCTGGCTTGGATGGATTGCGGCTCGAAGCGCAGTAAACGCCGTGCTGGCCGACAAGAATCAGCGAATCGGTAAGCAGGTCCAGCGCGACGGCCAGCCGCCCGCGCTCGCGGCCCATCATGAACTCGTGCCGCTCAAGCTCGGCGCGCTTTTCGTCAAAAACATTCATGCTTCCAGAGTACCGGAGAGCGGTGCAGACGGTCAGCAGGCGCTCTCCGCGACACTCTAGATGCGGAAATGTTTCATGTAATCGGCGTCCTGTCGCAGCTCGTCGAGCGGGTCGCCCACAAATTCCTCCTGCTCGATGAAGTACTGCTTGAGCCCCGTAGCGGCGCGCAGAATACGGTGGTAATCGATGTAGCCGTGGCCAAGGATGACGGAGTGCGAGGTGCCGTCGGGATTCTTGACCATGTCTTTTACGTGCACCAGCGGGAAACGCTCCGGCCATTTGGTCAAATACGGCACCGGATCGTATCCGGCGGCGCAGACCCAGCCCAGGTCCATTTCGAAGAAGACGAATTTGGGATCGGCGAGGCGCAGAAGCTCGTCGTAGACGAGGACACCGTCCAACGTCTTAAACTCCGGCGTGTGGTTGTGATAGCCGAAGCGCATCCCGGCGGCTTTGACCTTTTCGCCGATGCGGTTGAACTCGCCGGCGGACCATTTCCAGTCGTCGAGTGTCATGGGACCGGGCGCGGACGGATCTTTTTTCCTGGGCGAAGGACAGACGATGTATTTCATGCCGACGGTGTGCGCGAATTCGATGTATTCGTCCTCATGCTGTAAAAGAAGCTCCAGCGGATGGTGCGTGCTGGTGCAGCGCAGGCCTGCGGCATCCATCGATTTGCGCCACTCGGCGGCGGTTTTGTTGTAGTAGCCCGCGGCTTCCACGTTTTTGTAGCCCATTGCGGCCAGCTTAGCGAGCGTGCCGTCGAAGTCTTTCGGCAGCAGCATCCGAACCGAGTAAAGCTGCAAGCCGATCGGCGATTTAAGCTCCGCCGCGGAAAGCCGCGCAGCGCCTGCGCCGGCAACAGCCGCAGCCGCGCCCAGGCGCACAAAATCCCTGCGAGAGATGGAAGCCATTCTTTGCTCCTTTTTCGTGCAGCCCATTCTCGCGTGCCGCTTGGCAAGGTGTAAAGGCTAAGTTGCAGCACGCTCTAAAGTTCTAAAGATAGATTTCGTCGATGTAGCACCAGCGCCAGTCTTCGCCGCGCTCGGCGGACTGGATGATGGGATGCTGCGTGGTGTGGAAGTGGGCGCGCGCATGGCGGTTCTTCGACGAGTCGCAACAGCCCACGTGGCCGCACTCCAGGCACATGCGCAGATGAACCCAGGTGTCGCCTGTCTTCAAGCACTCTTCGCAGCCTTTGGTGTTGGGCTTGACCTTCCTGACGTGATCGGCAACGTGCGTACATTGTGTGCTCATTGTTGTGTCTCCCGATTTTTCGATTCGGTCTCTCTTATTCCACCCGATACTGCTCTGTCAGCTTGCAAAATGCAACTGCCTGCTCCTCAATCCATTCTGCGTCGCGCTTGAGCTCTTTTGCCAGCAGAGCCGCCGCCGGGCGCGCCATCTCCATCGCAGCCTTAGCGTTCAAAAAGAGCGCCCGCGTCCGTCGCGCCAGCGCGTCTTCCACGGTGCGCGCCATCTCTTCGCGCGCCGCCCACACAATCTCAGCGCCGATGACCGGCAGCGCCGGATGAAGCTGCGCCGCAAGCTGCGCATCGCTCGCGGCCAATGCCTGAATCGCAAGCGCATCCGACCCGTACACCTGAAGGCTGCCCGTCTCCTCCGCGTTTTCCATGTAGCCGTGGATGCGCAGCGTTCGCGTAGGACACGGCTCTTCATTCAAGCGGCCCAGCGTAATGGCATGATCCACGCAGTCTTCGGCCATCTGGCGATAAGTGGTCCACTTGCCGCCTGTAATCGTCAGCAGGCCGGAGGGGTCCACGTGAATCAGGTGGTCGCGCGAGAGCGCAGAGGTTTTGCCGTCGCCCTTGACCAGCGGCCGCAGCCCCACGTAGACGCTCAGCACATCGGCGCGCGTGGGCTGATGGCTCAGGTAACGGCCCGCGGTTTCCAGAATGAACTCGATCTCTTCCTCAAGCGCGTGCGGCTCAAGCTCCGGCGCGTCCACGGGCGTGTCTGTCGTGCCCGCTACCGCGTGTCCATGCCACGGAATGACAAACAGCACGCGGCCATCCCTGGTGCGCGGAACCATCAGCGCCGTCTCGGCCTTGAGAAAGCTCTTGTCGAAGACGAGATGAATTCCCTGGCTTGCGACAACCAGCTCTTCCGCTTGCGGATCGGCCATGCGCCGCACCGTGTCTGTGAAGACACCCGTGGCGTTGACCACCACACGCGCATGGATGGTGAACTCTTCGCCCGTCTCCGCGTCTCGCGCAGTCAGGCCGTTTACGTAACCTTCTGCATCGCGCAGCAGGCCGGTCGCGGGGCAATAATTCACCACCGCTGCGCCATGCTCGGCTGCGGTCATGGCCAGGTGAATCAGAAGGCGCGCATCATCAAACTGGCCGTCGTAGTAAATGACGCCGCCGCGCAACTCTTCCGGCTCAAGGCTGGGAAGCCGTTCCAGTGTTTCTTCGCGGGAAAGCAGCCGCGAGGCTCCGAAGCCGTACTTGCCGGCGAGCAGGTCGTAGAGCTTGAGGCCGATTCCGTAAAACGGCGCCTCCCACCAGGAGTAATTGGGTACGACGAAGGCCAGGTCATGCACCAGGTGCGGCGCATTCCGGCGCAGCAGGCCGCGCTCTTTGAGCGCCGACATCACCAGCGGCACATTTCCCTGCTCCAGATAGCGCACGCCGCCATGCACCAGCTTGGTGGAGCGGCTGCTGGTGCCTTTGCCGAAATCGTGCGCCTCGACCAGAACCACGCTGAAGCCGCGCGCGGCGGCATCGACAGCCACTCCCATGCCGGTTGCTCCGCCGCCAATGATGGCGATGTCCCACGGAGCCTGGCTTGAATCCTGGCTTGCATCCCGTTTCTCGCGCAGCTTGTGCAGCATTTCTTCGCGCTGCATCCCTCACTCCGTCCAGTTCTTTGACCGCTCAACCGCGCGCAGCCATTCTTTGCGCCGCTGCGCTGCTTCGGCGCGAGGCATCTTCGGCTCAAAGCGCGTGTCGGCATCATGCGTGGCGCTCAGAGCTTCAGGGCTAGGCCAGAAATCCGCGGCAAGGCCGGCGAGATACGCCGCGCCGAGCGCGGTGGTCTCCGTCACTTTGGGCCGCACAACAGGAACGCCGAGCACATCCGCCTGGAACTGCATCAGCAAATCGTTCACCGCCGCGCCGCCATCCACGCGCAACGCGCTGAGCGGGGTTCCGGTTTCACTATGGACGGCTTCGAGAACGTCGGCGACTTGAAACGCGATGCTTTCGAGCGCGGCACGGGCAATGTGCGCTGTGGTGGTGTCGCGGCGCAGGCCGATGAGCAGGCCGCTGGCGCGAGGATCCCAGTGCGGCGCGCCAAGGCCGACAAAGGCAGGCACAAAAACGACGCCGCCTGAATCAGAAACTCCGGCGGCAAGCGCCTCAACTTCTGTCGATGTGCCGATAACATGCAGATTGTCGCGCAGCCACTGCACCACCGCGCCGCCGATGAAGACGCTGCCCTCCAATGCGTACTCAAGGCGTTGAGCGGCGCTGGCGGCAACGGTAGTGATGAGCTTGTGGCGCGAGCGGCGAAACGCAGTGCCGATCTGCTGAAGCAGGAAACATCCCGTCCCGTAGGTGTTTTTGGCCTCACCCGGCGACCAGCAGGTCTGGCCGAAG
>JASHPD010000017.1 GCA_030038315.1 Acidobacteriaceae bacterium | reverse complement strand
GCAACCGCGACGTTCCGGGCGTGATCGGCAAGATAGGCACTACGCTGGGCGAGCAGGGCGTGAACATTGCCAACTTTGCGCTGGGGCGTGATCGCAGCGGTGTGCAGCCGGTGAAGGCGCTCGCTGTGGTCCAGGTGGATGCGCCGGTTTCGGCTCAGGCTCTGGATGCGCTCAAGAAGATTGAGGCGCTGCTCGATGCGAAGCCGGTTACGCTGGCGGGGATTGAGAAGTAGTTGAGTCCATCCCACGTCCCCAACTGCGAGGGACGTGGGGCACCCGGCTTTGTAGTAGTGCGAACGAAAAGCAAACGAAAAACCACCGCAAATGCGGTGGTTTTCTGTTGCACGCGTGCTCGTTTGTTTAACAAATACGGTACACAAATGCGTCCTCGATATACTGATCCCCAAAAGTCTGGTTTCCAAGTCGCATTCCAAACGTATCCGCTGTCTTAGCAAAAATGCGACGCAATGCCTGAATAAAAGGAGCATCGATCGGTTCCAGATAAATGATAGGCTTTCTGTGGGATGGAATACCCGCTCTTCTGATTGCACTGAAGACTTGCTCGTACGCATTTAGCTGTGATGTCTGATCCAGCTTGTCGGAAGCGATTACCAGTCTCCAGTCTTCATATCCCGGGAGTTTGGCCCAAAGCGCGACCTGAGGAGTCTGCCCTGCGTTATCCAGAGCATCGACAACTTCTTTACCATTTTCTATCTCGAAACTTACCAACGCGCTCTTATCCACGGCAGCAATCCTCCCGTTTCATTCTCGATTGCATTCAGCAAATCCTGAGCCTGATAAGCCATACGTCTCTCGTATCGGCTTTCTTCGCTCCAACGCAGAATGATTTCCCATTGCGCTTCAAACTGCGGATTACTGAGAAACTCCGCATCCAGTTCACCCTTCAATTTTGCCAAATCCAATAGTTTCGCCAGATCATGTGTATGGCTGTCGTTCGCCAGCTTTTTCGCCGGAAAGTCATGCTGTTGCGTTCGCTTAGCAATGCACGCTTTAAGGGCACACTCCACTGCATACCCTGCCAAATAGTATGCGCCTCCCGGCAGCCCAGAAGCTAATAAAGCCTGGGATTCCTGAAGGCGCAACTCAGAAAGTCTTTGGAAATCTGTGCGGTTCATGATTGTGCATTCATCATAAGCTGCACCAATGACTATGCGCGGCTCAGGTAGGTGCCTTCGCTAGTGTCGATCTTGATCTTCTCGCCTTCGTTGATAAAGGGCGGCACCTGCACGACGAGGCCGGTTTCCATCTTCGCAGGCTTGGTCACGCTTGAAGCCGTGGCGGACTTTAGGCCGGGCTCGGTTTCGACTACGGTGAGCTCGACGGTTTGCGGCAAGTCGATGCCGACAGCGATGCCGTCGAAGTAGCTGACGGTGATCTGCATGTTCGGCGTGAGGTACTCGACAGCGTCGCCGAGGGTGGAGTGCTTGAGGACGGTCTGCTCGTAATCCTCGGGGTTCATGAAGTAGTAGTCGTCGCCGTCGTTGTAGAGGAACTCCATCGTGATTTCGTCCACGACGACCTTCTCGATGGCGTCGGCGGAGCGGAAGCGGTGCTCGAACATGGCGCCGGATTTGAGGTTGCGCAGCTTGGCCTGGATGAAGGCGCGCAGGTTGCCGGGAGTGCGGTGCTCGACTTTGAAGACCAGGTGAAGCTGGTCGTTGTGCTTGATAATCATGCCCGGACGCATTTGGGTGGCGGGAATCGCCATGATGGGAAAACTCCTTGCTGGGGTTGCACTTCAGAAAGCGCAGAGAGATTGGCCTTGGCCCATTGATTATTGTAGCCCACGGTGGTTTTTGGGTGGCAGGCCCGGATAACCGGTCACTCCGATCTAAAGCTTTTTCTGGCGAGATTTCCGGTGTAAGTGAAGTCGTGTCTCGGAGCCGATTCCAGTGGAATGAGGCTGGCGGTTCCAGCGAAAGGAAGCGGCCTGACCGTTTGCGAGTTCGTTGGAGCGGGTGATTGCAACTTCAACCCATCATGGTCTTAAATTCCAAATGACAGAGTAAAGAAACAATTCGAATCTATCCGGAGCCTTGATGAAACGCCGCACCTTGCTGAAGGCATTGCCGCTTTCTGCTGCATGGAATTTTTTTGAGCCATCCGCCATCTCTTCCGTTCCTCCGAGCATCCAGTCCGGCGTGCAGGCTCCGGCCCAGGATGTCATCGTGGAAGGTGCGGCACGCTTTACCGTGCTCACGGAACACTGTATCCGCATGGAGTATGCGCCGACGTATGGGTTTGTAGATGCGCCGACGCTCTTCGCTATCCGCCGCGACCTGCGCCTTCCTTCTGTCTCTGTCTCACGTTCAAACGGAGCGCTCCAGATTGACACCGGCAAGATGAAGCTGACCTATCAGCCGGACGGAAAGAGTTTTCACGCAGGCAATCTCAGTGTTCTGTATAACGACGGCGTTTCGAGCTTTACCTGGAAGCCTGGCGATCAGAATGAGCACAATCTCGGCGGCGCGGTGGCTACTCTTGACGGCGTAGGCGAGGCATTTCCGCTGCCGGATGGGCTGCTTGCCCGGGACGGCTGGTTTCTGCTGGAGGATTCCGGCCAGCCTGTGCTCATCGATGGCTGGATTCATCAGCGCACGGGCGGCGGTCCACGCATCAAAGGCTGGCCCACCGGATGGAATCCGGATAAGGACTGGTATCTCTTTGCCTATGGCCAGCAGTACAAGACTGCATTGCGATCGCTCACTGAGATCTCCGGGCCGGTGCCTATGCCTCGGCGCGAGGTCCACGGCTCATGGTATTGCCGCTGGTATCCCTATACGACGGAACAGTTCCGCGAGATTGTGCAGGGCTACAAAGACCACGACTTTCCGCTGGACATTCTTGTCATGGACATGGAGTGGCACACCAAGAAAGAGGCGCGCTACGGCTACGGCCACGCGGGCCAACTCGGATGGACGGGATACACCTGGAATAAAACGCTCATCCCTGATCCCGAGGGGTTTCTAGCGGAGTTGCGCAGGCAAGGCATCTTTACCGTTCTCAATGACCATCCCCATGACGGCGTGCGCGACCACGAAGCGTGCTATCCGGCCTTTAAGGCGATGCTGGGACCGCAATACCCGGAGAACCCACCCTTCAGCGCTGCCGATCCACAGTACATGAAGGCATATTTCGAAGCTGCGCACATACCGATTGAGCGCCAGGGTGTCGACTTCTGGTGGGTGGACTGGCAACAGGACTATCTCATCCCGTGGGTGCCTCGCGTGCCGGGACTGCGCCACCTCCCCTGGCTCAACCACCTCTATTTCCAGCACTCCATGCAGGATGGCCAGCGCGGACAGGGCTTCAGCCGTTGGGGCGGATGGGGAGACCATCGCAATCCTATCCAGTTCTCCGGCGACACGGACGGCTCCTGGCCCATGCTTGAATTCGAAATCTATTTCACGCTGGCCTCAGGCAACGCCGGCTGCTTCTTCTGGGCACACGACATCGGTGCCTTTACCAGCGGTTTTGGCACTCCACAAGACAGTGAACTCTTCACGCGATGGGTACAGTTTGGCGCTCTTTCCTCATCGCTTCGCCTGCACTCGTATACGACTGTGGATCGCAGGCCGTGGTTATGGGGAAAGCAGTTTGAAAATGCCATGCGCGATGCGTATCGTCTCCGCTCGCGGCTCTTTCCGTATATCTATTCGAGTGTCCGCCAGTGCTACGATCAAGCCCTGCCGCTGCTTCGCCCCATGTATCTGGACTATCCGGCCAGCGAAGAGACCTATCAGCACAAGACGCAGTACATGCTCGGCGACCATCTCCTGGTGGCACCGATCGTCGCGCCCGGGAAAGGGCCGGATTACATTGCCGAACAGGCCGTCTGGTTTCCCGAAGGCGCCTGGTACCACTTCTTCACGGGCGAGCGCGTCGAAGGCGGCCAAATCCGCATGGTGACGGCCAGGCTCACGGAGATTCCACTCTACTTCCGGGCCGGCACGCCCATCGCCATGCAGCCTTACACGCCCAATATGAGCACGGCGATCATTCAGACACTCATCGTCCGTTGCTATCCCGGTGCAAGCGGCAAATCCGTGCTCTATGAGGACGACGGACGCAGCGAAGGTTATCTGAAAGACGCTTTTGCGCGAACCGGCCTGGATTATCGTTACGAGTCCGGCAAAGTTACCCTGCGCATTGATGCCTGCCTCGGCAGTTATGCCGACCAGCCACAGGAGCGCAGCTACCGAATCGAACTGCCCGCAACCGCCAAAGCCGATTCTGCTCGTGTCAATGGCAAGAAAGTTTCGTGTCAGTACCTTCCAGCCGAAAGGATGAACGTCATCGAGATCGACTCCATCGACATTCGTAAGTCCATCGAGATCGTCTGCACTGTGCGCTCTGTATAAGCAGCCCAACTACTGCGGCGGCGCGTAGGGTTCGACGCGGAGCATGTTGGAAAGGATATCGCGCTCCTGCGGCGAGAACTGGCTCTGGTAACGCGCCGAGTTGAGGACGATGCCGCGCTCATTCGGCGGGACGGAGCGCAGATCGTGGAAGGCGTTGCGCATCATCGCCTGGCGGCCGGCGGGCAGGGCTCTCCACTGCTGCGCGGCCTGGTTCACGCGCTGACGGTCCTGCGGGCTCATGTGCTCCAGAAGCTCGTTGCGCTCCAGGCGGCGCTGGCGCTCCTGCGGGCTCATGTTGTTGACGGAGCGGAACTGGTTGAGCAGCCGCTGCTGCTCGCCCGAAGGCAGGCGGCGGAAGCTGGGATCGTTGCGGAGAATCTGTTCCTGGTTCTGGACGGGCACATTGCGATGCGCGTTGAGCCACGACTGCAGGTGGCCCGGCGGCGCGAGGTTGGGATTGGTGTATGGAGCGCGCGCGCCGCCATAGGCGCCGCCCGGATATGTGCCTGGATAGGTGCCCGGATACGCCGGACGCGCACCGCCGGAATAGCCCGGATACGCAGGCCGGCTGCCCGGATACGTGCCCGGATAAGGCGAGCGAGCGCCGGAATAAGCGCCCGGATAAGCGGGATGCGCACCGGAGTAAGGATTGGAGCCGGAATAGCCGCCGCGAGCTTTCGGCGCACGGGGCGCGCTGCCGGAGCGGGCCTGGCGCGGCGCGGAATCATGCGGGGCAGAGTAATGCGGAGCGGAGGCGCGGGTATGCTGTCCGCGCACCCACGCCGGCAGACACAACGTCGCCATTGCCGCTACCCAGAGACCAGCCCGGGCCGCGCGGCGCACTGCGCTCGCATTGGCGACGATCTTCACTTTCTTACTCCCTCTTGCCCCAGTACAAAATCCAGTGCAAAATCCTGTACAAAACTTCCGGCAGCGCCCCCATGTAAGCCTTGAACCCCTCGGGGGCTAAAGCCCCCTTACTCAAGCGACTCATTCGGCACGACTAAAGTCGTGCCCTGATACAAAGCACATTCAAACTGGCCCACCACCAACTTTTGCGGCTTTCATTGCCGGGGATCAATTCCCGGCCTACCAGCCGCGCCCTGATACAAAATCTATCGCCCGGACACAAAATCCATTCTGATCGAAACACTCCTGAATTCCTTGACTGCTTCCCTGCCCTGTTTGCCGGCTTACTCCTGTGTCTGGCTGTTGTCCGGCTGGTCGTTGGAGATCGCCTCCAACTGGTCCAGCAACTGCGCATTGCTGTCCAGTATCTGCAGGTCATGCACCACAGCCGAAGCGGTTGCCGGATGCGCCGGAGCTTCCGGCCGCCCCCAGTAGGAGTTCAGATAAGCGCCGCCGCCCACGAGCACGCAGAGCGTCAAAGCCATTGCGGCCAGCGGCCGGGCCTGCATCCGCGGCCCGTAAAGCCAACGGGTCCTGATGCGTTCCAGCCAGCCGGCCGGGGCGGCGTTCTTTTCCTCGCGCAGCCGGGCTTCAAAGCGGGTCATGAAGTAGGGGTTCGGCTCCGGCGCGGTCCAGGCGTCCATCGCGGTCATGGCGCCGCGCAGCGCGTCGAGCTCGGCGCGGCAGCCTTCGCAAGCCTCTACATGAGCCTTGACTTTGGCGGGCGCGGCGGCGGGATCGAGCAGCAGCTCCGCCAGCTTCGTCTCCATTTCCGCGCACATCGTTCTGTCCATCGTTTCCATCACAACCACCCCACTTCCTGAAAAATCCGGCCGGGCTTCCTTTTGCCCTATACGAAACCTTTCAATTTCTCGCGCAATGTCTGGTAGGCGCGAAACAGCAGCGATTTTGTGGCCGACTCGCTCAGCTTGAGCACCTCACCGATCTGGCGGTAATCCATCTCCTGGTACTTGTGCATCAGCACGGCCATGCGCTGCCGCTCGGGCAGCGCCATTACATGCTTGCGGATGGCGGCCATGCGCTCCTGGCGCAGGAGCCGCTGCTCCACGTTGGGCACGTCGTCGGCAATCTCCGGCGTGGCGCCCGTTTCCTCGTCCGGCACGTCCAGATAGACCGTCTGCGCCGCCCGCTCGTGCCGGGTGTCGCGGGCGTGGTTCACGGCCAGGTTGGTGGCGATGCGGTAGAGCCACGTGGTGAACTTGGCTTCCGCGCGGTAGCTCTCCCGCGAGCGGTAAACTCGCAGGAAAACTTCCTGCGCCAGCTCCTCGGCCACCGCCTGGCTGTGCACCATCCGGTAAAGAAAATGCACCATCGGCCGGTGATACTTTTCGACCAGATAGTTGAAGCCGGACTCATCCCCGGCGGCAACGCGCAGCATGATGGCGGCGTCGCTCGAAGGATCGAGCCCCGCCGGACCGATTCCGTGGCCCGCGGCCGCGCCGGCCGCCTGGCCTGCACCCAATACCGGATTGAGAGCCAGGGTAGCCATGTCTTCTGTAACCCCGCTCGCAGCGGAAGGTTGCGGTTTTTCGGCTGTTTCGGGCTCTAAATCGGGACCCGGCTCCGGCTCGAAATCCTCGGGATTCGGGCTCTTAGCCGCCCGCGTGGAGGCTCGTGAGCCGGCCGCTCCGCCGCCCGGGCCGGAAAACCCCGGCTCTCCGGCGGAACGCGCACCCAGCGGACCCTCCTGAAAGAGATCGCCCGCGGCCCGGATTGATCTGGCTCGAAAGAACATGCGCTCGCGCTGGCCGGCTCCAAGTTCAGCCCGAATTGGGGGTTCAGCCCGAATTTGGCCGGACGGCTCCGCTGGTGATACTCTAAACCAGTTGGCCGTATCCGGCGCAGCCCTGTGCCGGCTCCCCACTCCAAGGGCGGTTAGCTCAGCCGGTTAGAGCGCCTGCTTCACACGCAGGAGGTCACAGGTTCGAGTCCTGTACCGCCCACCATGTGCAAATCTTCACGCTCAGTCGGAGCCTGCAATCGCCGCTTCCACAATGACACCAAATCGAGAATACCCTCCGGAATTCGCAAAGTAAGGCGGTGGAGGATTGCTTTTGCAGCAGTTGACAAAATAAGGCGGGAGATACAAGATTCTCAGTGAAATCATTGCTTTCAGGTGATGAAGTCCACCTTTAACTGCCTCAACGGCTGATGACTCCTGCCAGGGAGTCAAATCATGCAAGTATCCTTCCGGATTTCAGCTCGGCAGGCGTCCGTCTTTCTGTACTATCCTCCGATGGCTTTACCGTAGCTTCTTCGCGGCTATGCCGGCTTCTGATACGGCCTTATCGCCGCTATCCGCAAGCGACGTAGTGTGCCCCGGTGTCTTCATGCGGCAATTTGCGCAAACGAGCACTTCAAGCCAGGGAAGGTGGTACGGAAATGGCGGAGAGGATACTCTTCAATCTTTTACAGGTCGCCGTGGTGGTGGCCCTGTCTCCGCTGGTCTCCGGTGTTTTGTCGCGCCTCAAAGAAATCATCCAGTCCAAGCGCGGGCCGAGCATTTTCCAGCCCTACCGCGATCTCCGCAAGCTGTTCCGCAAGGAACAGGTCATTTCGCAACAGGCTTCCTGGCTTTACCAGGCCACGCCGTACATCGTTTTTGTCGCGCCCATCTTTGTCACGCTGCTCATTCCGGTGCTCACGGCCTATCCGCTGTACCTGGCCTTCATGGGAGACATGCTCGGCGGCGGGTTCATTCTCGCGCTGGGCGGCTTCTTCTCGACCATCGCGGCGGTGACCACGGCCAATCCTTACGGCGCGATGGGAGCCAGCCGCACGCGCATGGTGGGGTTTCTGGCCGAGCCGGTCTTCATGATTGTCTTTTTCACCATCTCCTTCGTCGCCGGATCGACCATCCCGTACATCGTGCAGCAATACTGGGTTACGCCGCCCACGAATTTCTTTGAGCCGGCGCACGTGCTGCTGGTGCTGGCGTTCCTGATGCTGATCCTGGCCGAGACCGGGCGGATTCCGGTGGATAATCCATCGGGGCATTTCGAGCTGGCGATGATCGATGAATCGAAGACGCTCGAATACTCGGGCAGCGGCGCGGCGCTGATGAAGTGGGGCGGCCAGATGAAGATGTTCGTGCTGCTGTGCATCTTTCTGAACGTCGTTGTGACCCCCTGGGGTTTAGCCATCGGCACATCGCCGGGAGCGGTGCTGCTGGCCATTCCGCTGGTGCTGCTGAAGATTCTGGCGTTCCTGGTGGTGCTGGTCATCATCGAGTCTTCCCTGTCCAAGCTGCGGCTGTTCCGCATCAGCGAATTTCTGGGCGCGGCCTTCCTGACCTCGATGGCCGCCATGATTACGCAGTTCCTCAAGACCTAGGAGACAGGATGATGGCACATGCGGCGAACCCGGCGGTACTGATCGAGCTAAACGACCTTGCATCCGGACTGTTTCTTCTCTGCGCCTTCGGCATGGTGGCCACGCGCCAGGCGCAGGCTTGCCTGCACCTGTTCATGGCGCAGTCCTTCTTCTTTGGGATCTCCGCCATCCTGGTGGGCATTCATCCTCTTGCCTGGGACCTGATCGCCGTGGGACTGCTGAACTTCGTTACCAAGCTGCTCCTGATTCCGTGGATGCTGCGGTACACCGTGCGCGAGGAGGTGTACGAGCGGCGCGAGATTGTGCAGGCGGTGAACGTGCCCACGTCGCTGCTGATTGCGCTCGGGCTCACCATCGTGGCGTACTTCGTTGCGGCGCCCATGCTGCGCGCCGTGGCCGAAACCGGCTACGCCAAGGTGAACGTGCCAATCGGGCTGGCGGCGCTGCTGCTGGGCATCTATACGCTGGCGGTGCGCCGCGAGGCCGTGCCGCAGCTTATGGGGCTGCTGGCGATGGAGAACGGGGCATTTTTTGCCGGCACCGCAATCGTCTCCGGCCTCTCGCTGATCGCCGAGCTGGCCATCGCATTTGATGCGCTCATGCTGACATTCGTCATGGGCGTGCTCACCAGGGCGATCCATGAACATGTAGGCACAACCGAAGCGGGCGGGCTTGCGCTTCTGAAAGAGAAATAGCGTATGAGCCTCATTGCGATCCTGGTCTTTCCGTTGCTCGCCGTTCTCGTCTCGTGGACGCGCGCCACCAGCCGCGCGGGCCCGGTCTTCACGCTGCTCGCTTCCATTGCGACGCTCGCGGTCACGCTGCACGCATGGGCGCGGCTGCTCGCCGCCGGCCGCATCATTGCCATCCCCGGATGGATTGAGGCGGATGGCCTAAGCGTGCTGATCCTGCTGCTGGTCTCCGTCGTTGGCCTCACGGCCAGCATCTTCTCGCTGGGCTACGTCAAGGCCGTGGCGCATGGCCGCTGGAAGCTGCGCATCTACTACGCCAACTACAACCTTTTCGTGTTTTCGATGCTCGCCGTCCCGGTGCTCATCCAGCCCAACCTGGTCTGGACCGCCGTCGAGCTGACTACGCTGTTTTCCGTGCTGCTGGTCAGCTTTGAAAACACGCACGAGGCGCTCGAAGCAGCCTGGAAATACGTTGTGCTCACCTTGATGGGCGCGGCCATTGCCCTGTTCGGATTTCTCATTCTTTCCTGGGCCTATCGCAGCATCGGGGGCGCGGTCTACACCTGGGCCGGACTCTCCGCCGCGGCCACGGCCATGAACCCGCTGCTGCTGAAGGTTGCTTTC
>JASHPD010000163.1 GCA_030038315.1 Acidobacteriaceae bacterium | reverse complement strand
GGAGCGCTCGATAAACCGCACTGACCGCACGGTACTTGTCGCGGGCCTTCTGGTGCTTCTCTCGGGCACAATGCTGATGATTGCTATCTCGCGTTTGGTGACACACCCGCTCGAAGAGCTTTCCCGGAGTGTCCGGGCTTTTGGTCTCGGGGACGTGGAACACCATGTGCCGCGTCATGGCACGCGGGAAGTGCGGCACTTGAGCGCTGCCTTTGCCGGTATGCGCGATGAAATCCAGAAGGCGAATCAGAAAGTGCTCGAATCCGAGCGGCTGTCGACCATCGGCCGGATGGCGAGTTCTGTTTCTCACGACCTCCGGCATTATCTCGCCGCGATCTTCGCCAACGCGGAGTTTCTCGCTTCGGATCGTTTTTCCCCAAAGGAACGCTCTGAGATTTTTGATGACATCCGGGCAGCCGTGAACGGCACAACGGACATGATCGAATCGCTGCTAATCTTCAGCCGGACCGGCGCCAGCATGAGGAAGCGCCCAGAGCTGATGACTAGCCTGCTCGAACGGGCGACAGCCCTGGTCCGGGCCCATCCCGATGCGGAGGGGGTGACGCTGATAGCCCAGTATGGCGAACCGGCGGAAACCACTGTTGCCGTTGACGGAAAGCGAATCGAGAGAGCCATCTCCAATCTTCTGCTCAACGCCTGCCAGTCTGCCCACGCTATGGGAATGTCAGCCAAAGTCATGGTCACTCTGGAGACACAGGAACGTCAGATGATCGTCAAAGTGATAGACAACGGTCCGGGAGTTCCGGAGAAGATTCGCGAGAGTCTCTTCGAGCCGTTCGTGAGCGAAGGGAAACAAAAAGGCACTGGGCTTGGGCTTACCCTCGCGCACTGCATTGCGGTTGAGCACGGAGGGGAGGTTGTTTTGCTTAGCAGCCGTCCCGGTGAGACGATCTTCCAGATGAAGGTGGCGCGCGAACTTCCGATGCACGATCCATCGAATGTGTCAGAGGATAACCACCATCAGGTAAACCCAGATGAGAATGTGCGAACATAATCAAACTCGGCGAACCGGCCCTGATTCCCATGGCCTATGGAGAGTTCTGCCCCTCCTCATAATCGCTTTCGGCTCTCCGATGAATTCTGCCTGCGCCCAGTCCGCCACTCAAGAGAACCTGTCACAGCAGATTCAGAAATTAACCGACGCCATGGCCCGCACCCAGGCTCAACTGGAAGACTCACAGCGCCAATTGAACGAAATGCGGAAGCAGTTGATGGAATTGCGGCGTCAGATGGCGCAGAGCGGATCGAATGTGGGTGTGCAACCGCCTTCTGCTCCAGTCTCGGCTTCTTCTTCGTCTCAAGCCAAGCCGGAAGCCGCCTCGACGGCGATCCAGGATACGATCCAGGACATTCGCGATCGCCAGGCAATGCAGGAGTCTCAGATTACAACCCAGGAACAATCAAAGGTCGAGAGCGAATCCAGGTATCCGGTAAAGGTCACCGGCCTGTTGCTGTTCAACGGTTTTGTGAATACGGGCGCAGTCGATATGGCGGCAACGCCGACCGTCGCGCTTCCGGGCTCCGGCAGCACCGGCGCCACCGTGCGTCAAACAATACTCGGGATCGACGCCCGCGGGCCTCATCTGTTTGGCGCGCGCAGTTACGCCGATCTTCGGGTTGATTTCGACGGCAGTCCGGCGTCCGACGCTTCTACGACGACTTATTCCGGCTACTATAACGCCAACACCACTCTGCTGCGCCTGCGCACTGCTCACGCGGGCCTGCAATGGGAGCATACGGAAGCCTATTTCTCGCTCGATCATCCAATCGTCAGCCCGGACATGCCGACTTCGCTGACGGCCGTAGCCATACCGTCCCTCGCATGGTCCGGCAACCTATGGACGTGGAACCCGCAAGTGGGCCTGAACCAGGATTTCGGACCGTCCGATTCCCGTGGTATCCAGTTGCAGGCCGCATTGATCGATGTCGGCGATGCGCCGCTATCGCCGCCTGCACCCGCTTCCGGCATCTCGACGGCGACTCCCCCGAGCAGTGCCGAGCAAAGCCGATGGCCCGGTGCCGAAGCGCGTGTCGAGCTTCGAGGACCGGTAGTAAATAACGACAAAAACCGCGATCATCTTGGAATAGGAGGATACTTCGCGCCTCACTATTCCACCGTGCTGGATCATGGCTTTGATTCCTGGGCAGGCACGCTCGATGCCCGGCTGCTTCTGCCTGCTCGTCTAGAGTTTTCCGGGAGCTTCTATCGTGGACAGGCGCTTGGTGGACTTGGAGGCGGCGCTTACAAGGACTTCGCATACAAGGCCAACTCCAGCTCGACGGGCTACTACTTCCGTCCACTGGATGACGTTGGCGGATGGGCCCAATTAAAGGAGCGGCTCTCCGAGCGGCTCGAATGGAATGCTGCCTTCGGAATCGACAACGCTTTCGCCGATGAGCTGCGGCGTTATGCAGTTCCCGGCAGCACCACTTATCAGAATCTTTCCCGAAACCGCACCTATACGGGCAATGTAATTTATAGCCCAAGCGCCTATTTACAGTTCTCTTTGGAATATAGGCATCTCGAAAGTTCCCCAATCCTTAGCGCACCGGCGAGCAGCAATATCATCGGGCTCGGGGCGGGATATAAATTTTGATGAGGAAAAGGAGATTCGGCGTGTGGATTCTCTGCGCAGCAACATTGGCGCCGTGGATCGGGTACGCTCAAAATCACCCTGCAACAAGCTCGTCCGCCGAGTTGCGTCTTCGCATCGTCTCCTCACTGCCGGGAAAATATCACGCTGTGCCGGTCGTGATCTGGCTGGAGCCGCTGGCAGGCGCACCGGCTCTTTCGTTTCCTCCTCAGGGTCATTACACGTTGATCCAGAAGAACCGCACGTTCATCCCGCATCTGCTGGTAGTCCCTGTAGGAAGCGTCATCGAGTTTCCTAACAGGGATCCTTTCTTCCATAATGTTTTCTCTCTCTTCGGCGGAAAACGATTTAATTTGGGCCTTTATGAGGCAGGCTCAACTAAGTCAGTAAGATTCTCGATGGCTGGCGTTTCCTACATATTCTGCAATATCCATCCGGAAATGAGCGCCATAGTCATCGCTTTGAGTACTCCCCTTTTTGCGGTGGGTGACGCAACAGATTCAGTACTGCTTCGCGGAATT
>JASHPD010000162.1 GCA_030038315.1 Acidobacteriaceae bacterium | reverse complement strand
CTGACCGCCGTCCTGCAGCACTGGCTCCCGAGCGAAGGCGCATTGGCCCCGCAGTACGAGTCGCAGCTTAAGAACCAGCTTTCGCGGCAGGTCATTCATATCGGCCCCGGCGGGCAGGGCATTGGCGAGATGCGCGACGCCTATCGCAGCAGCCTGTATATCCTGCTGGGCATCTGCGCGGCGGTGCTGCTGATCGGTTGCGCCAATGTGGCCAATCTGCTACTGGCGCGCGGCATGGCGCGGCGTCCGCAGACAGCATTGCAGCGCGCGCTCGGAGCCTCCGCGGGCCGGATTCTTCAGCAATCCTTTCTCGAAAGCCTGCTGCTGGCAGTAGCCGGCGGCGTACTCGGCGTAATAGTTGCGTGGGCCGGAGCGGGCCTGATCGTGCGCCTGGCGTTTCGCCACGCCGTGGCGGTTCCGGTGCATGTTTCGCCATCGCTTCCGGTGCTGGGCTTCTGCCTGGCGCTGTCGATCCTCACTGGCCTCATCGCAGGGATAGTTCCGGCATGGCTCGCCTCGCGCACAGACCCGATGGTCGCGCTGCGCGGAGCCACGCGGACGATGGGCGGCTTTGGGGGCGGCAGCGCAGGCCTGTCGCAGAAGACGATGGTCGTTCTGCAGACGGCTGTTTCGCTCGCGCTGGTCTCTGTCGCAGGGATGCTCGCGCACAGCATCTACAACCTGCGCAATCAGGACTTCGGCTTCCACGCTGAGAATCGCGAGATCGTGACCATTGAGCCGCCCCTGGCCAAGTACACCGTTGCCGATCTCGACAGAATCTATCGGGAATTGAAGATACGGCTCGAAGCTCTGCCCGGAGTCCGCAGCGCAAGCGTAGCGCTCGACAGCCCCATGGACGGCCACTGGATGGCATACGTGGTGAAACCCGGCGAGGCCGCGCCGCCAAGCGATCTTGCACACAGCGTGGACTACGATCGCGTAGGCCCCGGCTACTTCAAAACCATCGGTCAGCCGCTTGTCGAGGGCCGCGGCATCCTGCTCTCGGATCAGGAGGACACGCAGCACGTCGCCGTAGTGAACGAGGCGTTCGCGCGCAAATTCTTCCCGAACGAAGACCCCATCGGCCGACACTTCGGCTTCGATCAGCCGGCCTACAGCAACAGTTTTGCGATTGTGGGCGTAGTGCGCGACGCGAAATACGCCGATCCCGCACTGCCGGCCGGGCCGATGGTCTTCGGCGCGCTCTCGCAGAGCATTCCTTACACCGATGCCGCGCTCAAGGAAAACGAGAAGTGGTCGCACTTCATCAACGGCGCGCAGATATGGATGGACGGCGACATGGGCCGCATGGAGCCGCAAATCCGCAAGGTCTTCGCCGAGGTCGATCCCAACCTCGCCATCATCAATATGCACCCTCTGCAAGAGCAGATCGACGTGCACTACGACCAGCAGCGAACGGTGGCCGAGCTGAGCACACTCTTCGGCGGCCTTGCCATCCTGCTCGCATCGATTGGTCTCTACGGCGTCATGGCTTACGCAGTCGCGCGGCGCACGGTTGAGATCGGCGTGCGCATGGCCGTAGGAGCAACGCGCGGCAACGTGATCCTGCTGGTGCTGCGCTCAGCCTTCGCGCAGGTGACAATCGGGGTGGTATTGGGTCTGACGCTGTCCTTTGTCGCCGGCCGCATGTTGCATTCAAGCCTGTATGAAGCAGGAGAAATCGACCTGGCCGCGCTCGGTGCTGCAACAGCCGTTCTGCTCCTGAGCGCCTTGATTGCCAGCCTGATTCCGGCACAGCGCGCGGCAAGCGTGGAGCCGGTAACCGCCCTGCGCGCGGACTAAGGCAGAATCCGCACAGCTATACCCTGCGGCGAGAACGCTAACCGGATTTTTCCTTAAGAAAAATCCGACTCACGATCGCAAGCCGGATGCACCGATGCGGATTCTGCTCTAATCCACCGTCAGCGTCAGCGTAACCGAGTGCTGTACTCCATTCGCGCTCACCGTCACCGGAATTGAGTAGGTTCCCGTCGGCGTATTGCCCGTCGAAGTCCCTCCGCCGCCTGCGGTTCCGCCACCGCCGCCGCCGGAGCCTGAGCAACTGGCCACCGCGCCGATGGCAACCGCCAGCATCACCAGCAACAGCAACCCGCGCCGGCGGCGAACGGCGAACGGCAACAGCGCCACGCCGCAAATCAGCAGTCCTCCGCGCGGCCAATCCCCCGGCCGCCGAGGCTGCGCGAGCGCCGATGTTGTCTGACTGGTGGTCACGCTCACCGTCTCCGTGCCGGAGCCGCCCGCGGCAACCGCCAGGCTCGCCGGATTGAAGCTGCACGCCGCGTCCGCGGGCATCGTGCCGCAGGAAAAACTGAACGTCCCTGCTCCAGCCCCGCTCAGCGGCGAAATCGTCAGCGAAAAACTTCCCGTCTGCCCGCTCGCCACCGTCACGCTGGAGGAACCGGAGATGGCGGCGCTGAAGTCAAACCCGGTTCCGGAAAGCGTCGCCGTCGCCGGAATTGAGAACGAGCTGCTGGCGAGCGAAAGCGTGCCCGTCTGCGCTCCGGCGGCCGTCGGAGCAAACTCCACACCCACGGTGCAGCTCGCGCCCGCAGCCAGCGCCGCCGTGCAGTTGTTGCCCGCCAGCGTAAAGCCCGCCGAAGCCGTCAGCGCCACGCCGGTCAGCGAGCTCGCCGTGTCCACGTTGGTGATCGTCACCGTCACCGGGCTGCTCGTCTGCCCCACGCCCGTCACTGGGAAGCTGATGGAAGCAGGCGAGAACTCGACCGCGCCCGTCGTGCCGCCAATGCCGCTCAGCGTCACCGTCACCGGCGTCTCGGACAATGCCGACGTCACCGTGAGCAGCCCCGTCAACTGCCCCGTGCCCGTGGGCGTAAAGCTCACTCCCACCGTGCAACTGGCGCCCGCGGCCAGCGCCGTTCCGCAGCCGTTGGACGCAATCCCGAACGGCCCGGAAGAGACCGCGACCGCCAGCCCGGAAGCCGCCGTCGAGCCGCTGTTCGTCACCGTCACCGTCTGCGCCGCGCTCGTCTGCCCCACAGCCGTGGCCGCAAAGGCAAGCTGCACCGGGTTGACCGTAATCGCGCCACCCGTGCCCGTTCCACTCAGCGCCACGGTGGCCGGCTTGATCTTTGCGCTCGCCATCCCGGAGGCCACGGCCAGCGTAGCCGCGTTGCCGCCTGCGGAAGCCGGCGTAAAGACCACGTTCGCCGTGCAACTGCCGCCCGGCGCAAGCGTCTGCCCGGTACAGGTGCTCGAAGCCACGGAGAAGCTGCTCGCCGTCGAGCCCGTCACGCTGAAGCCGATATCGCTCAGCGACGCGCCATTCGCGCTCGCCACCGAATTCGAGATCGTGATCGCCTGCGCCGCGCTTGCCGAGCCCACCGCCTGCGAGCCAAAGCTCAGCGTCACCGGGCTCACCGCCAGCACCGGCGCGTTCAGTCCCGTTCCGCTCAGGCTCACCGTCTGCGTCTTCAAAATGTTGCTCACCGTCAGCGTGCCGCTCTCTGAGCCGGCAGCCGTGGGCACAAACTCCACGCTGATCGCGCAGCTTGAGCCCGCTCCCAGGTTCGCCGTGCAGGCGCTCGATCCCAGCGCAAACGGCCCGCTCACCGAATACGCAATCGAAGTCAGCTCGCTCTGCCCCGAGTTCGTCAGCGTCACCACCATCGGCGCGCTCGGCGAACCGCCCACAATCGTGGCGGGAAACGCCAGCGAAGCGCACGGCGACGAAGAACACGAGAGCGTATCCGTAGGCGCCGTCGTGCCCGTGCCGGAGAGATTCGCCGTCAAAGGCGTCGTCAGCGCGCTGCTCGCAATCGAGAGCGTCGCTGTCTGTGCTCCGGAGACCGTCGGCGCAAAGACCACTTGCAGATTGCAATCCGAAGAAGCCGCAATCTGTGGGGCGCAACTGTCCGTGGTCACCGAAAACGGCGCCGAACCGGAGCCGCTCGTGAGCGCGATCGAGACGCCCGAGATCGGAACCGGCGTGCTCGTCGAGTTCCGCACCGTAATCGAAAGCGCCTGCGACTGCTGGCCCACCTCGACATTGCCGAAATTCAGCGTCGAGCCCTGCGTAATGCTGATGGCATTCGGCGGAGCCCCGGCGCCGGTCAATGAAGCCGTCAGCGACCCGCCGGAGATGTTGCCCGCAACCGTCACCGCCGCCGTCCGCGTGCCCTGCGCCGTCGGCGCAAAGGTCACCTGGATCGCGCACGAAGCGCCGGCCGAAATCTCTTCGCCCGCACAGTTGTCCGTCTCGCTGAAATCTCCCGCATTCGCGCCGCTCAGCGTAACGGAAGTGATCGAGAGCCCGAAGCCGCCGGTGTTGGTCACCGTCAGCGTCTGCGCCGCGCTCGCCGTTCCCACAGCCTGCGCGGCAAAGCTCAGTGAGCTTGGCGCAATCGTCGCCGTCGTCAACTGTGTACCCGCCGTCAGCAGCGGAATCTGCCACAGCCCGCGCCCATACGTGCCCGCCACCAGCACCGGCGTGCTGGACGATGCCGGCGCGGCGCTCAGCGCAACGACAGGAGCAGCGGGCAGTCCCGCGCCCAGCGGCTGCCAGCACTCTGAGCCCGTCGTGCCGCACGTCGCAATTTGCCGCGTGGCGTATACGCCCGCATCCGTGGCCAGGTAGACCGTATTCGGGTCCGCCGGGTCCACCACAACGCTGTCCGCAGGCGCATAGGGAAGATTCGCGCTCAATGCCGTCCAGCTTGCGCCGCCGGTCGTCGTCTTATACACCGTGTTGAACCACTGCTGCGTGCTCGGCATTCCCTCCACGGTGATGTAGACCGTGTTGCCCGTCGGGTCGCTCGGATCGATGTAGATGCTCGAAATGTCGAACCCATAGACATTCACCGGCACCGTATCGTTGGTCACCGGGCTGTTCACCGTCGTTAAGTTCGTCCATGCGGACCACGTTCCGCTCGCGCTCATCGTCGCGCTGAAGACCTGTCCGGCCAGCGTCGCCCCGCCGTCGAGCGAGCCGTACATGCCCACGTAAACAATCTCGCCGCCATTCGCCAGCGGCAGCGCGGCAATGCTGCGGATCAACGCATTGCCATCGCAGTAGCCCGTCGTCGAGCCGGAATCGAGCATCGGACTGATTGCATTTGCGCTGCTCCAGGCGCCGCCGCTCACCGGCCCGCGCCACACGCGGCAGGTGCCGATGATCAGTTGCGTCGGGTTCAGCGGATCGACGAGAAACGGCGCCGGCGTCGTCATCGTGTCGCCGTCGCCGCCCACGTCGGCGTCGTTGACAATCGGACTGGCGCCGAAATCCGCCTGCGTGCATGGCGCCGACTGCGAGCACTCGTAAATCGAAACTCCCGCTTCGTTGTTCACATACCAGTTCGTCGGATTCGACGCGTCGATCGCCACCGGACCGCCTTCGCCGCTGAGAATCTGCGGCCAGACCGCCGTCGGCCCGCTCGTGCTCTTCACGCCCGCCGTGCCGTTCACGCCGAGGCCCAGCATCATGGTGTACGACGACTGGCCCACCTGCGGCATCGACACCGTCTCCGCCAGCGAGCCCAGCCCGCTGTTCAGGTTCTGGAAGTGCGTCGAATCCGTCGCACTGCAAACCGATCCCGTCTCGCCGACATCGTCCATGCTGCGCCAGAACCCGCTGTCGTTGCCGAGCAGCATGTTCAGCGGATTCGAGGCATTCCACGCCACCGCGTGCTGGTAAGGGCCGACGTCCGCGCACATGCCAACCAGCGCATTTGTCGTGTTGCGCCACTGGCAGCCCGCCGCCAGGCTGCACTTCCACAGGTCGTTGTCGCCGGCAAACAGCAGCGTGTCCTGCTCGGAGGGGATCGCCGCCAGCGCAAAATCGTAATCGCCGTTCTCGATCGTCGCGTCACCCAGGTAAGGATCGCTCACATCGAGCGCCGTCGTGCTCCACTGCGTGCCAAAAGTGACCGTCGCGTTGCCGCATCCCGAGCCGCTCGCGCTGCAAACGTCCTGCCACAGTCCCTGGTCCTGGTTGTTCTCGTCCACGCTCCACGCAAAGGTGTCGCCCGTTGCCGGATTCACCGCCAGCGCTCCGCGAAAGATCGGGCAATCCGGCGATCCGGTCATGCCGATGTTTGTGGGGCAAAGCCCCGCCGATGCGCTCAGGTTCGTACCCGGCTGGTTCTGGAGCCGCGTCCACGTCACCCCGTCCGGCGAGCTGTAATAGCCGTGGAACCGCACCGCGGCAATAAACTCATTCCGAATCGGGTTCCACACCACCGCGGTCGCCGAGTTGCCGTAAGACGCGGCGATCACATCGAGCGGCCCCTGCACGTCCTGCCCTGTCGCGTCTTCAATCTCCGCAAGGTGCCACGTCGCGCCGGCGTCGGTCGAGTAGTAAAGCCCCGCCGAACTGTAATTCGTCTCCGGGGCATTCACCACCAGCCCCTCGTAAGCCTCGCTCACTGCGGCAACCACTGTCTGCGGGCTGGCCGTGCTCCACGCAAACCCCGCGAAACCCAGCCCCACAAAGCCGAAATCGCGATTGCCCGTGCCCGATTCGAGATCGGAGCTCTGCGGAATCAGCGTCCACGTCGCGCCGTCGTCCGTCGAGCGCAGAATCCCCGCGCCATAGTAGGAATCGAGCGCATCGTTGGGGTCGCCCGTCCCGGCCAGAATCACGCCTGTCGCCCCCGGCTGCACCGTCACCGCGCCCACGCTGATCGAGGGGTCCGTCGCGCCGTCCAATGCGCTCACTGAATCCGTCAGCGCCGAAAAGGTGATGCTTTCCGGATTTCCCGTTGCCGCATTCGACGAAAACCATACGCCGCCGCCCGTCGTGCCCACGTACACCGTGTTGCCCGTCGGGTCGGAAGGATCAAAAGCAAGCGAGGTGACGCGCCCCGTGACCGCGCCGTAGTAAGGAGTCGTCACGTTTTGCGGCCCAAGCGGCTGCCAGACCGACTCGCCGGCCGAATACATGGGCTTCGCAGTCATCGGCCGCGGACGCCGCGCATACGCTTGTCCAGGCCGCAGGCCGCGCTGCGCCAGGAATCTCTGCGCCGCATCCACGCGCGGCGGTACCGGCGGGCCGGCAACATGAAATCCCGGTACGGGCGAGCCGGACACGGACGAGTTGGGCGCGGGCGTTTGCGCCTTCGCGGCGATCAGCAGAAAAGCCGCGCAAAGCATCGCGATGCAGCAGCCGGCAAGACCGCGCCCGCGCAACCAACACCCCACTCCCCCCGCAAACACACGCATCCCGCATCCAACCGGCTGCTCGCGCGCAAAACATGGCCAACGTCCCGCAAAAGCAGTCCGTTCTCGAAAGGCACAGTTCCAGGGAGGAAATCATGTACGGCTTGTCTGTGATGTTTGGCCTTATTGTAGGCCACGCGCGGAGTTTGCGCGCAACAGCGCAATAAAAAAGCCGCCCGCGGGCGGCTTTTTCCGGCCAATGCCAGCCGTTTCCTGCCTTTACCACCGTCCCCACGCGCGGGTGAAGTAGTCCGAGAGCGTCATGGCCACCAGCACCAGGAACATGAAGATGCCCGATCCCACGGTCAGCTTGGTCAGCTTGGGGCTGTACTTGATGTGCATGAAGAAAAGCACCACCAGCGTTGCCTTGGTCACGGCAATGGCCAGCGCCACAATCGCGTTGAACGGCCCCATCTCGATATACGACGCGGCCGCCGTAAGTCCGGTGAAGAACAGCAGCGTCAGGAAGATCGCCACATACACCTTCGGGCTGACGATGTGGCCTTCGGTGGCTTCGTCGTGGACCAGTTGTTCGTTATGCTCGCTCATGCTCGTTTCCCTTTTTTAAAATCGCCCACCGCGGATTCCCGCTCACTGGTGCCGGCTGATCAGGTACAGCAGCGGGTACAGGAAGATCCAGATGATATCGACAAAGTGCCAGTAGAGGCCGAAGTTTTCGACGAACGTCACGTGCCCGTTCGTGTATGCCCCGGCTTTAGCGCGGAAAATCATGAAAGCCAGGATGCTGACGCCGATAATCATGTGCAGCGCGTGCATTCCGGTCAGCAAAAAGTAGAGCGAAAAATAAATCTCCGTGTGCCGCGCCATGTCCAGCGGCAGCGGTTTGTCGCCCGCCGCCACGGCCACCGGGTCGGTAGCCGGATTCACGAACGACTGCACGCTGTAATGGAAGCCCGGCACGTGGTGCTTCTCAATCTTCTCCGTGTACTCGATGCTCTTGATGCCGAGAAAGATGATGCCGAGCACAAACGTCAGCACGAGGAAGAACAGCAGCAGGCGCTTCTTGCGCATCTGCGCGCTCCAGACGCCCATCGCCATTGTGAAGCTCGACGTAATCAGCACCGAGGTGTTGAGCGTGCCCCAGAGCATGGACAACTGATGCGACCCGGCGACAAACGCGGGGTAATACCAGTTGCGGTAGATCAGGTAGGCGGTAAACATGCCGCCGAAGAACATGATCTCCGTCAGCAGAAAGAGCCACATGGCGAAGCTGGTGGCGTCCACCTGCTGCTCCATGCTCCCGAAGTGATGGCGCTGGTACGGCGGATGCGCGTGTTCTGCCTGCACAAGCGTTTGGCTATCCGACACTGGGTACCTCTTTCTCCTTCTGCGTACGTTCCAGCCAATCGTAGTCGTAGGCTTCGTGATCCATGATGGGAATCTCGACAAAGTTCTCCGTCAGCGGCGGCGATTGAATCTGCCACTCCAATCCCGTCGCCTGCCACGGGTTGCTTCCCGCAATCTCGCCGTACTTCAGCGACCATGTCAGGTACAGGATCGGGAGCAGATACCCGATGCCGAGAATCGTCGCGCCCGCCGTCGAGAAGACGTTGAGCACCTGGAA
>JASHPD010000161.1 GCA_030038315.1 Acidobacteriaceae bacterium | reverse complement strand
CGGCAGCTTGCGCACCGGCGCGACATTCACATCATCACGAATGCGGTGAACATCGGCATGGAGCTCAGCTCCAGCTCGCGGCTGCGGACGACGATCACCGGCGGCACGATGCTGTGGGCAGGCGCGTTTTCGCTGGTCGGGCCGGCGGCGGTCGAGACGCTGCACAGGTTTGTGATGGACCGGCTGTTTTTGAGCGTAACGGGCGTGGACCCGGAGCGCGGCGCAACGATGATTGAGCCGGAAGAGGCCGCGGTCTTTCGCGCCATGGCACTGCAGTCGCGGCAGGTGGTCGTGGTGGCGGATTCGAGCAAGATCGGCTCGATCAGTCCCGGGGTGATCTGCGTGCCGGAAGAGATCGGCATGTTGATTACCGATGACGGCATCTCCGACGAAGCGATTGCCGCGTTCCAGGCGCGCGGAGTGAAGGTGCTGGCGGTTTAAAGCATTTTCCGGATTGGTGTAGGCCGAAGCCGCAACAGCCGAATGGATTTTCCGAAAGAAAATCCACCTTCCCTCTCACCGGGAACTCACAGGATTCCGGAAAAATGCCTTAGGCCGTATCGACATATAGGTTGAGTAAGACTATCTGGAAATTGGGCGATGTCTGCGGCGGGGAAGGAAAAGCAACTGCAGATCCTTCGACTGCGCAGGTGCAAAAAGCCGCACCTGCTCCGCTCAGGATGACAAGCCCTTTATGTATGTTCTGCTTGCCTATATGTCGATACGACCTAAGCGCCGCGCATGGCGTGCCAGAGTGCGCCGCGGACCGGGTCGGCCGGCGTTTCGATAAATTGGATGGTTGGATAGCGTTCGCGTAATGCCTGCTGCATCGAGGCTCGCTCGCGCTCGACATGTACCAGGATGCTGCCGACGATGGCCACGGCGGGCGGATTGAATGGCACGGGCTCCTTGACCTTCATGCGGGCGGTTTCGCGCTCGCGCATACGCTCGACGAGCAGCGAGACGAGATAGGCGAGATCGCGGCCGCCTTGCTCGAGGATGCCGATGGCGACTTCATCGCCTTCGGCGGCGCAGGCGACGACCTCGCGGGCGAATGTGGCGGCGTAGCGCTGGGCGTACTGCGCGTTGGCGAACTCGATAAGCGCGTCGATGGTGGGAAGGTTCCAGTGCTTGCGGGCGCGCTCGAGCAGTTGCGTGGGGCGCCGTTCGTCACGGGCGAGAAAGCCGCGGCGCAGACCCTCCATGCCGATCCAGTGGCCGGCGCCCTGATCGGCGAGCATGGGTCCCCAGCCGCCGACGGTGTCGATCTCGCCGTCCGCGGCGCGTGCGGCGACATTGGAGCCGGTGCCGGCGATGACGAGCACGCCGCGGCCGCCTTCAAAGACGGCATCGAGCGCGATTTCCGTGTCGTTGAGGATGATGAGATCGCCGGCGACGCGGCGGGAGAATTCTTCCCGCAGCCAGTCGGTGATGAGCGGGACGGAGCTGCCGGAGGTGCCGATGCAGGTGCGCTTGACCTGGCTCATGCGCACGCCGGTTCCCTCTTCAAGCTCAGCGAGAGCCTGCACGAGATTTTTTTCTGCAACGGCTGCGTCGGCATTGACGCGTTTGATGGTGCTTACGACGGTGCGCTTGATCTCGCGCGTGTCTTGGGATGCGCCTTGGGCCTCGGCGAGGAGGAATTCGGCCTTCGATCCGCCGGAATCCACCGCTAGAAAATACGACATGCTTGCTTGACTCCAGATTTTTACGATTGCGCTTTAGTGTACGGTTGGCAACAGGTTCCAGATGGCGGGGTCTTCGGTGCCGAGCACCCAGGAGCAGAAGCCCTGAAGGCCGCGCTCTTTGACGAGGTTGTAGCGGTCTTCAAAGGTGCGCTTGTCGGTGTAGAAGATCCACTCGCGCATCTGGTCGCGGTAAAAGTAGAGGAAGGCCGTGTGGTCGTCCGCGTCCCACTGTGGCTTGCCGTTGTAATCGGCAGCGAGGCGCTCGACTTCCGGCGTGCTGATGTAGTCGCCGGTTACGTTGGGATGCTCTTTGCCGGCCGCGTCGGTGGTGGGCGCATTGGTGTACTAGTGGTAGCCGTAGAGCGGAATGCCGAGCGAGAGCTTGTCTTTGGGCACGAACTGAAGCGCGTAGTTGAGATTGTCGATTGTCCACTGCCAGCCGGCGACGGGGCCGGGCATGGTCCAGCGCGTGTTCTGGTCGTAGGTCATCAGGCAGATGAGATCGACGGATTTGGAGAGCGCGGCGAGATCGTAGGCGCCGCGCCAGTCGGTAAACATCCACTTGGAAAAGCCGCCCTGGCCGGGATAGCCGGGAGCGTTGGGCACGGTGGCGATGCTGAGCTTGAGGCCGGCTTTGTGCAGCACGATGGCGGACTGTATCACGACGGCGCTCAGGAGGTCGCGGTCAAGGTAATCGACATTTTCGAAATCGAACTGGAAGCCGACGTAGCCGTGGAGCCGGGCTTCACGCAGCATGGCTTGGTTCATTTCGTTCTGGGCATTGGAGTTTGTGGCCAGCGCGTGAAATTCCTTCTTGTTGAAGAGCGCGAGGATGGGCATGATGGGAACGCCCTTGCTCTTTGCCACGCTGAGAACCGTCTGGTTCGGACCGCCGGTGACGAGGCCGTTCTCATCCACCTGGTACCAGGTGGGCACGAGGAGATCGATCTTGCCGGCGTGCGCGAGGAACGAGTCGATCGAGCTGGAGCTGCCGGTCATGTAGAAGAGCGCGGACGGATTGGCGTGGGCGATGCCGCAACAGAGCAGCACGGCGAGCAGAAGTGAGAGCCTTCGCATCGTTGACCTCGTGTGGGTAAGCCCGCGTGGGACTGTATGGAAAGAATATCGTGTTGGACCAGGCCGCGTCTCCGCACAGCGAACAGGAAACGAGCGCCTGCGGAGATGCGTGACAAGCCGGATGCAGGCATTCGCGGCGGATACGGCTGTGTGCCGCTTTGCCATTCTTATAATGGGAGTGGCGCATCGAGCATTTCCGCTTTTCGATCTCTATGGCAAAACTCCCCGCAGCCACGACCGTGCTTTTGCTTGCCGTTGCCGCGCGAATGGTTGCGCAGAGCGCGCCTGCCGCGCCGGACAAGGTTTGGCACTCACGCGCGGAAGACAAATTGAGCCGCGACCTGAACGCGCATCCGGAACAGAAGTATGCGCTCGACGCGACAAAGCCTTATACGCTGGCCGAGCTGATCGACCTGGCGCAGCAGCATAACCCTGAGACGCGCGTGGCGTGGCAGTTGGCCAAGGCGCGCGCCGATGCGCTGGGGATCGCGCGCAGCGCGCTGTATCCCACGCTGGCCGCTGTGGCGCTGGGCGTTTCCCTGCGCACGGCTGGATTGCTCGACCAGTACTTTGCCAGGCAGACGGAAGGAATTTTTGAGCCGGTTCTGCATGTGGAGTGGCTGATCTTCGACGGCGGGGCGCGCGGCGCGCAGATCGACATTGCGAAGGCGAATCTGCTGGCGGCCGATCTGAATTTCAATGACACGCATCGCAAGCTGATCTATGCGGTCTCTTCGGCTTACTATCATCTGCTGAACGCGCGCGGGCAGCGTGAGGCCGCGGAAGTGAGCCTCAAGAACGCGCAGGCTGTCGAAGACCAGGTGCGGAGCCGGCTGGACAACGGGCTGGCGACAAAGCCCGATCTGCTGGAGGCTTCCGCGGCGCGGGCGCAGGCGGAGTACGATTTGCAGGCGGCGATTGGCGAGGAGCAGATTGCGCACGGCGACCTGGCGACGGCGATGGGATTGCCGCCGGATACGGCCTTCGAGGTGGAGGAGATCGACAAGCTGACGACGCCGACGGCGATGGCGGATTCCGTGGACGCGGAGATTGATCGCGCCTTTCAGCAGCGGCCGGAGATGCTGACGCAGATGACGAAGCTGCGCGCGGCGCAGGCGGAGATCAAGGGCGCGCGGTCGGCGTATATTCCTTCGCTGAGTTTTACCGGCGACGGCGGCGAGGCGCGGGCTTATGGGCAGGTGAATCTGGAGCCCGGAGGCTACGCAGAGGGTGAGGTGTGGACGGCGACGCTGGAGATGCGCTGGACGCTCTTTGACGGGCTGCGGTGCGAGCATCAGCTCATGCAGGCGCAGGCGGAAAAACGAGCGGCCGAAGCGGGCATCGATGCGCTGCGCGACCAGATCTCCGACGAGGTGTGGACCGCGTACACGAACATGCAGACGGCGCTGCGGCAACAGCAGGCCGCGGCGGCGCTGCTGGCTTCTTCGAGCGAGGCTTATGACGCGGCGCGCGAGTCTTACGGCTACGGCGTGCGGAATGTGATCGACGTGATTGCGGCGCAGAAGGCGCTGGCACAGGCGCGGTCAGAGGATATTTTTGCGCGGACGCAGTTGCTGCTGCAATCGGCCACGCTGGCCTTTCACACCGGCGATCTGCTGGAAGTTCCACCGGGCAAGGGGACACCATGAAGCGAGTCTTGAAACGAGTCTCGACGCGCGCCTTCGCAATTCCGGCTTTGCCGTTCGCGTGGCTGCTCACGGGCTGCTCGCACGCGCCTACGTTCAACATTCTCGGCTCGTTTTTTCCTTCGTGGCTGGTCTGCCTGGTTGCGGGGATTGTACTGGCGGCGCTGGCGAACTGGCTGCTGGCGCGGTTCAAGCTCGACAACCTGATTGCGTGGCCGGTGCTGACGTATCCGTGCCTGGCGGCGTTCTTTTCTTTCCTGTTGTGGCTGGTATTTTTCCGATAGCGAGCGTGAGCGATGGCGATGAACGAACAGGACGAGCTGAACGGCCGCAAGACTCTGCGCTATGCAATCAGCGTCGGCATTCTGCTTGCCACGGCGGTGACGGGGCTGCTGGTGCTGCGCGCGATTACGGACAATCCGCGCACGGATGACGCGGAGGTCTTTGCCAACTTTATTGGAATTGCGCCGGTGGTGAGCGGGCCGATTACGCATCTCTATGTGGCGGACAACCAACTGGTGAAGGAAGGCGCGCCGCTGCTTGAAATCGATCCGCGGCCGTATGCTTACGCGCTGGCGGATGCGAAATCAGAGAAAGCGACGCTGGAAGGCCAGATTCATGATGAGCGTTTGATTCTGGCCGGCAAGGCGAACGCGGTGGATGTGGCGAAGGCGACCGCGGAGAGCACCGTGGCCGCGCTGCATCGCGCGCAGGCGGCAGTCGATCAGGCCACGGCAGGCGTGGCCAGCGCGAAGGCGGCGCTGGACCGCGCGATTGCCGAGCAGAGTTACGCGGAGAATAATTTTCACCGGCTGGAGCCGTTGCTCGCAAAGCAGTTTGTGACGGTCGACCAGGTGGACCAGGCACGCACCGAGGCCGTGGCGCGCTCGCAGGCCACGCAGCAGGCGCGATCGCAGCTTGCATTGGCACAAGCCACGCTGGATGCGTCGAATGCGCAGCTACGGCAGTCGCAGGCCGACGTGCAGGCGAGCAATCATGGCGTGCAGCAGGCGGCGCACAACGTGACCACGCTGCTGCCTTACACCGGGCAGCTTGGCGCGCGGCAGGCGGCGATTGATACGGCGCAGTACAACTACGAGAACACGGTGGTGACGGCTCCGTTCGACGCGCGCGTGACCAACATGACGATCTCGCAGGGCGCTTACGCGGTCGAAGGGCAGAAGATTTTTACGCTGATCGATACGCGGACGTGGTGGGCGATTGCCAACTTCCGCGAGACGCAGCTTGCGCACATTCGCCCCGGCATGAAGGCTGACGTCTATGTGATGTCGCGGCCCGCGGAGCGCTTTGAGGGTGTGGTGGATTCGGTGGGCTTTGGCGTGACGCCGGACGCGGAGCTGGTGGGCAAGCTGACGCAGCCGGGGCTGCCCGATGTGCAGCGCACGCTGAACTGGGTACACCTGGCTTCGCGCTTCCCGGTGCGCGTCCGCATCGTGAATCCGCCGGCGGAGCTCTTCCGGCTGGGCGAATCGGCAACCGTGGTCATCCGCGGTGAATCCTCTTCCCGCTGAGGGCAAGCGATGAGCACCGCAAGCACCGCCGCGCCGAAAATTCCGCACGCTGAGCGCGCGACCGCGTGGGTCCCTGCTTTTCTGCGCAGCGAGCTTGCGCCCTATCCGGGGCGCGCGGCGCTTGTGGCGCGGATGGTCATCGCGGCAACGCTGACGGCGATTCTGATCGTCGTCTTTCGCATACCGGGCGGCTCGATTGCCGTGCTGCTGGCCATGATCCTTTCGCGCGAGAACCTTCTGGCCACCACGCGCTCGGCTTTTCTGCGCATCTTTGCTTTTGCCGCCGCGGGCATCTTCATTCCCATCGGCGGAAGGCTCTTTGCATCGACTGAGCTGACGCATTTTCTGTGGGAGGGAGCGAGCATTTTTCTCTGCTTTTTCCTGTTGAGAACGCTGGCCAACTTCGCGGTGGCCTCGACCTTCAGCCTTGTGGTCACGAACATTCTTGCCATCTGGTACCTGCCTGGGCCGGCCTCGCGCAACGTGGAGCTGACGCTGTGGCAGGTTGCCGCGGCCACGCTCGGCGCGCTGATTACACTCGGCGTCGAGGTAATTTTCCACGCGGTGTACAAGCGCGATGAGGTGCTGACCGGCGTCGATACGCGGCTGCAATGGATTGAGTCGCTGATGGCGGCTTACGCGGCGGGCGAGCCGGTTCCCGCCGCTGTTTCGCACGAGCTCTCGCGCTATGCGGTGGTTGGCATGGGCGGGCTGCGGCAGCATATTACGCACACGGCAAGCGCGCCGCTGCCTCGCATGAGAGTGAGCGCGCTGGTTTCACTCACCGGGCGCGCGATTGATTTTGCCGCCGCGCTGGCCACGACCTTAACGAGCTGCAACGAGATCGAGCGGCAGCGCGCGCGACGGCTGGCGGCGCATATCGCGGAGATTCGCCGCTGCCTTCCCTTCCCCGGCGCGCAGCAGCCCACGGAATGGCCGCCGGAAGATGGAAGCGGATCGACGCCGCTCTTCAATGCGCTGGAAGAGATGATGTCGCTGATCCCTTCGGTCTTTTCGAGCGATGTGACGCTCGATCCGCGGCTCGCCATTCTCGACACGCCGCAGGAGAATGCGCGGCTCTTTGTGCGCGACGCCTTTGTGAATCCGGAGCATCTGCGCTATGCGCTCAGCGGCACGCTGGCGGCGATGATCTGCTAC
>JASHPD010000160.1 GCA_030038315.1 Acidobacteriaceae bacterium | reverse complement strand
CAATCATCGCAAATCCCTTTCCCGGCGCGCTCGCCCGTGAGTCTCTTTGTCGATACATCCATCTGGTATGCGGCAGCGGATGCAAGCGACCGCAGCAATGCGCGGGCAAGAAAAATCCTGAGCGCGGGAGAAGCGCTTGTCACCACGGATCATGTGCTGGTGGAGACATGGAATCTGCTCCATCATCGGCTGAGCCCAAAAGCAGCCGAGAACTTCTGGGCCGGTCTACGCGGCGGCATTACAAGCATCGAGCCTGTACTGGCGGCCGATCTGGAAACGGCATGGCAGATTGGCCAATCGTGGCGTGACCAGGATTTTTCCATTGCCGACCGCACCAGTTTTGCGGTGATGCTGCGGCTGGGAATTGAGCGCGCAGCCTCTTTGGACGATCACTTCGCCGTATTTCGATATGGTCCACAGCGCCGGCATTCTTTCACAATTCTGCGCTGACCCTTTCCATCCCTCACAGCATCGCTACTTGTCCTTATGATTGCCCAGCCGCGCCACGCTGAACTGCGCTCCGGCAAAGAGGATCAGCCCGGAGATATACGCCCAGAAGAGCAGGCCCACCGAAACGAAAAACGGCCCGTAGAGCGCGCGCAGGTCGAGATGCGGCAGCACGGCGGCGAAGATGTATTTCGCCGCAAGCCACACCAGACCCGTCACAATCGACGTGCGCAGCACATGCCGCCACGGCACGCGGCGGTTGGGCAGCAGCCAGTAGATGGAAAAGAAAAAGACAATGCACGCCGCGCCGCTGCACAGGGCCAGCCACAGATTGCTCAAGCCGGTGTAAAACCAGTTGTCCACGTGATGGAACATGAGAAATGCGAGCACCGTCTGCTGCGCGGTGCCCAGCGCGATGCTCGACATGCCGAGAACGACCATCCAGATAGCCAGCCCGAAGGCCACGCACTGATTGAGCAGGTAATTGCGGCTTTTGACCACGCCCCACGCCTGGTTCAGCGCCACTTCCAGGGGAAGAAAAATCCCCGTGCAGGAGATGAGGATCAAAACGAGCGAAAGAATCTGCAGATGGCTCGGCACGGCAAACTTCAAAGTTGCCCAGAAGCCCGCCGAAGCCGTCGAGGGAAAATAATTGGTCACCAGGTCGCTCACCACCCGCGCCATCGCCTTCGAGTGGAAGACTGAAAGCGAGAGCGTATAAAGCAGCACCACGAAGGGGATAAACGATAGGATCGCGTTGGCCGCGACGGAAAACGCGAAGGTATGCACCTCGCTGTCCAGCAGGTAGTGCACCAGCGCCGCGCCGTCCTGCCGCAGCCGGTACCACTTGGTCAACTGCGGCGCGACAGACGGCGGCGCGGGCGGCGCATCGACGACGTCCACCGCGCCCGTGGCAATCACCTCAGGATGGGAATTCATACCGGAATTTGAGACATCAGCCATTCCTGGCTCTTCCAAAACACGAGACTGGCACGAAACAGATGCGAAACCGGCGCACACGGCCATGCCGCGCAAAAATCGCAGACTCCGCGCGCGCATCCCACTTCCAGAATACTTGGACGAGCGGCAATTCTCTCATGCCATTGGACCTTCGTAACCCTTCCCGCGAGCATTTTCCTCTTGCATCCTGACGGATTTCCTGCCATAACAGGAGCACGACACAACGGCAAACCTACACAAGCAGCTCTACTGCGAGCAGTCGGTGTGTCTCTCTCTATCGCGGGCCTGCCCGCCGGATTGGAACCCACTCCCTCCCTTCGGCGGACCAGGCGATACAGCAGTGCCCATACACGAGGAGAAGTCAGGATGAAAGAACAGGGTGTTGTGAAGTGGTTTAACGGCGCAAAAGGCTACGGCTTTATCCAGCGCTCCACCGGCGAGGATGTCTTCGTGCATTTTTCGGCCATTCAAGACAAAGGCTACCGGACGCTGAATGAAGGCGAGAACGTAGAATTCGAGTGCCAGCAGGGTCCCAAGGGCCTGAGCGCGGCCAACGTGCTGCGCGCCTCGTAGCTCACCATTCGCGCCTTACCTCCGAGAGGCGCGAAAGCATCAGTCTTCCTCAACCGGACAATTTTCCGGGTGATTTTCCGATCGAACCTCCGAGCGATCTTCCAATTTTCCAAGAGCCCATTGCGCGGCGGCGCGAAGTCCTTTGTCCGCAGCGGTGAGCCAGCTTGCGAGCTGCGCGGCAAAGCGGCGCTCGCCGCTGTTGCCCATCGCAATCGCAACGTTGCGCCGCAGGCCGCTGAAGCCCGCGCGGCGAATGGGCGAGCCGTTGAAGTTTTTCTCGAAGGCCTGTTCATCGAGCGAGCCGAGCCATTCAAGCGCCGGATTCACCAGATCCTCGCGCACGGCGAGATCGGGCGCGGTGCCGATCGGCGCCTTGCGGTTCCACGGGCAGACATCCTGGCAGATATCGCAGCCGAAGACCTGCCTTCCCATCTGCTCCATCAGCCGTGGCTCAACCGGTCCGCGATGCTCGATGGTCAGGTACGAGATGCAGAGCCGCGCATCCATCGCGTAGGGCGCAATCAGCGCATTCGTCGGGCAGGCGTCAAGGCAGCGGCGGCAAGTTCCGCAGCGATCTGGAATTGGAGCAAAGGTCCGCGCGTCCGATGCAACATCGAGTGAGGTCAACAGCACGGCAAGAAACGTATATGAGCCCTGCTTCGGGTGAATGAGGCAGGTATTTTTACCCTGCCAGCCGAGGCCCGCGGCCACGGCGAGCGACCGCTCCACCACGGGACCTGTATCCACGTACACCCGCGACTCGAATTCCCCATGCTGCTCGTGCAGACGTGCCTCCAGCGCACGCAGCCGTTTGAGCAGTACCTTGTGATAATCGCTCGGACGGCGCTCGCCGTTCGCTTCCGTCCTGCTGGGCAATATCTGGCTGGACCAGGCATAGCGCGCAATCCATCCCGCGCCGGCCGGAGCGGGATCGGTCGAGCGCGGCTGCGCGCCGTGGTAATTCATGGTGCATACAATCGCCGAGCGCGCCCACGGGAACGGAATCGCGGCCCGCGCGCGCACCGGCTCGCCTTCCTCGCTGGTCCGCGCCAGATACTGCATCGACCCCGCGCGGCCCGCGCCGAGCCACTCGGTAAACCGCCCGGCATCGCGGGCTTCCTGCGCGTGCGGAAGCGCCACCACGCCGACCTCGGTAAAACCCTCCTCAAGCGCCAGCGCGCGAACCTCTTCGCGCACCAGAGACATCGCCTTCGCGCCAGGGCTGTTTACCGGGTTGGCTACCTTTTGCTGCATCTGGAACCGCCGCCGCGCCGCCTGCGTACTTCTCTGCAACCGTTCGCAACCGGACACCGGGCACGCAATCGAACAGCCGAAATATGAGCGGCGCACGACAAGGGCTCGGCTATCTCCTTTGATTGGAACACATTTTGCTTCCGGTCACTTTGGCCCCCGGATTGCGAATAGAAAGGCAACGAGCAATATGCTCCCCCATAAGAGGTTCGCCATGAAAACGATGGGTTATCCCAAATCCGAGACGAAGATCGCGCCTGACGGCCTCACCGAGCTAGTGCGCGGCTGCGAGGGCCACATCTATGATTGCGTAGCGCCGCTGGTCCGCTCCGGCGACGTGGTTCTCGACTGCTCCGCCATTGAGCGCATCGACGCCGCGGGCATTGCCACGCTCATCTCGCTCTACGGCACGGCGCGCGACGCCGGCAACAGCTTCGCCGTCTCAAACCTGCGCTCGCACGTTGCGGAGATTCTCGCGCTGGTCGGGCTCGATCGGGTTCTGGTCGTGCCCGACAATGCGCGGAATGTAATCCCCATCTGCTGCGTGCGCACGGCGGCTTAACCGGCCGGGCTCTCCGATAAGCCAAGCCCGGCCGCGCTTCCCATCCGTTCTCTATCCGCGCGGCGCAGTGAAAGATGCGCCGCCCTGTGATGCAAGGCACAGACGCTCCTGCACAAACAGCACTATCTTGCGCACAAATCCGCGTGACGGCGTCCGCACGCAGGATGACTCGCACACGGTCCGGCCTTTCGCCGCTTACGCTCCAAAGACCGAGCTTGCGCCCCTTACCCTCCCGGCGGCCCGTCCGCACACATGATGCGCAGGAGGGCTTCATCCCATGTCACAGGGCGTAGTGGAACATCCGCAGACCGCACCGGCAAGCGCAACCCAGGCGCCACCCGCCGTCCGGTATGTCTACTTTTTCGGCAACGGCAAGGCCGACGGCAACGGGCGCATGAAAGACCTGCTGGGCGGCAAAGGCGCCGGCTTGGCCGAGATGACCAACGCGGGCCTGCCCGTTCCGCCGGGGTTCACCATCCAAACCGAGGCCTGCCGCGAGTTCCTGCGCGGACGCCTCAACCCGAAGATCGACGAGCAAATCCGCGCCGCGCTGGAGCGCCTTGAGCGCGTGCAGGGGCAGAAGCTCGGCGAAGGCGACAGTCCCCTGCTGGTCTCCGTCCGCTCCGGCGCAAAGTTTTCCATGCCCGGCATGATGGACACCATCCTCAACCTCGGCCTCAACGACAAATCCGTGGAAGCGCTGGCCAGGCGCAGCCACGATCCGCGCTTTGCCTGCGATTCCTATCGCCGGCTGATCCAGATGTTCGGCGACGTGGTGCTGAACATTCCCAAAGCTAAATTTGAAGCCATCTTTGACGCAGCCAAAAAGCGCGCGCGCGTCCGCTACGACCACGAGCTCTCGCCCGCCGCGCTCAGGGAAGTCATCGCCGCCTACAAAAAGCTCATCAAGACGGAAACCGGCAAGGAGTTCCCGCAGAATCCGCTCGACCAGCTCACGCAGGCCCGCGACGCGGTCTTCCGCAGTTGGAACAACGAGCGCGCCAGGATTTACCGCCGCATTCACCGCATCGACGAGAGCATCGGCACGGCCGTGAACGTGCAGGCGATGGTCTTCGGCAACATGGGTGAGAGCTCCGGCACCGGCGTGGGCTTCACGCGCAATCCCGCCACCGGCGAGCACACCTTCTTCGGCGAATACCTGCCCAATGCGCAGGGCGAAGACGTGGTGAGCGGCGTGCGCACGCCGCTGCCCATCCGCGAGTTGGAGCGCATCATGCCCCACGCCTACGACCAGTTGCGCGCCATCACGTGGAAGATGGAAAAACACTACCGCGACTTGCAGGACTTCGAGTTCACCATTCAGGACGGCAAGCTCTACATGCTGCAAACGCGCACCGGCAAGCGCACCGGCCAGGCTGCCGTGCGCATCGCCGTGGACATGGTGCGCGAAGGACTCATCACGGAAGAAGAAGCGATCTTACGCGTGGAGCCGAACCAGCTTTACGACTTTCTTGTTCCGCATCTCGATGAAAAAGACACAAACGCCGAGCTGCTCGCCACCGGCCTGCCCGCATCGCCCGGCGCGGCCGTCGGCCAGATCGTCTTCACCGCGCACGATGCCGTCGAGCACCACGCCAAAGGCGACTACGCTTCCATCCTTCTTGTCCGCAGCGAGACCACGCCGGAAGACATCGGCGGCATGGAAGTGGCCTCGGCCATTCTCACCTCGCGCGGCGGCATGACCAGCCACGCGGCGGTCGTCACGCGCGGCATGGGCAAGTGCTGCGTCACCGGCGCGGGCGAGCTCGTCGTGGACGACGAGCGCAAAGAGCTGCGCGCGCACGGCAAGACCTTCCGCGAAGGCGACTGGCTCTCGCTCGACGGCGCGACCGGCCGCGTCTTTGAAGGCAAGCTGAAAACGCTGCCCGCGCAGCCGGACGATCCCGACCTCGTGCGCTTCCTGGGCTGGGCCGACGCCACGCGCAGGCTGCGGGTGATGGCCAACGCCGACATCCCGCGCGACGCCAGGCAGGCGCGCATCTTCGGCGCGCAGGGCATCGGCCTTTGCCGCACGGAACACATGTTCTTTGCGCCCGACCGCATCGAGCACATGCGCGCCATGATCCTGGCCCGCACCGAAGCCGAGCGCCGCGCAGCGCTCGCCAGGCTGCTCCCCATGCAGCGCGCCGACTTCATCGGCCTCTTCGAGAGCATGGACAAGCTGCCCGTCGTCATCCGCCTGCTTGATCCGCCGCTGCACGAATTCCTGCCCTCGCGCGAAGACCTGATGGTGGAGATCGCGCACCTTGAAGACAGGCATCCGCATTCCGGCAAGCTGAAAGAGCTGCGCGCGCTGCTCGGGCGCGTGGAAGAGCTGCGCGAGATGAATCCCATGCTCGGCCTGCGCGGCTGCCGCCTCGGCATCGTCTTTTCGGAGATCACCGAAATGCGGGCGCGCGCCATCTTTGAAGCCGCAGCCGCCATCCGTGAAGAAGGCGGCAATCCGCATCTTGAGATCATGGTGCCGCTCATCGCCACCGTGGAGGAGATGCGCAACCAGGCCGGGATCATCCGCCGCGTGGCCGTTGAGGTTTGCAAAGAAAAGAAGGTGGCGATCGATTACAAAATCGGCACGATGATCGAGCTGCCGCGCGCGGCCATCGTCGCCGACAAGATCGCCGAAGAGGCCGAGTTCTTCAGCTTCGGCACCAACGACCTCACGCAGACCGCCTTCGGCATCTCGCGCGACGACATCAACCAGTTCCTGCCCGCCTATCTCCAGCAGGGCATCTTCCGGGAAGATCCCTTCGCCACGCTGGACAAACCCGGCGTGGGCTCGCTGCTGGCCATGGCCACGGCCAAAGGGCGCAGCACACGGCCGCAGCTCGAGGTGGGCATCTGCGGCGAACACGGCGGCGACCCGGAGACCGTCAAGTTCTGCCACAGAATCGGCCTGAACTATGTTTCCTGTTCGCCATTCCGGCTGCTGACAGCCAGGCTGGCCGCGGCGCAGGCGGCGCTCGAGGAGAGACGCGTCGTGCCGGACCTGTATAGCGGCGCCAGTTGATCGGCAATCCGGGAAAGCGGCAAGGGCGTGCGCGCGGGGGAGATCACGCCCTTGCCGTCTCAGGCACGGAATGCCCTTGATCTTCAGCTTACCTATATCTCGATACGGTCTAATCCCCGCCCGGCGCGTAGTAGCCTTCGCGCGTCTCCACGGTCAGGTCGCTCTTGCTGGTCTTGAGCTCGATCTTGTGGAAGCTGCCGTCGTCGTCCAGCTTGTCCGGCGTATAGGTCAGCAGGTACTGGTTGCGCAGCTCCTGCTCGATCAGCTTGTAGATCGCTTCCAGGTCTTCTTTCTTTTTTGCCTCAAACGCGTGTCCGCCGGTGCGCGTAGCAATCTCCTGCATAATCTTCTTGCCGTCAATGCCGTTGGCGCCGCGCGGCTGGCCGCCGCCGTTGCGACCGCCGCCCGGCCAACCGCCGCCACCGGGCCAGCCGCCACCGCCGCCCGGCCAGCCGCCGCCATGCCGTCCGCCGCCGGGAAATCCCCCATTGTTGCTGCGTTCCTCTTCGCCTTTGAAGTAGATCGTGTACACCGCCACATTCGCGCGGTCGGCCGCATCCACGGCGTCGTTCAGCGTCTCCTTGCTGCCGCGGTCGGCGCCGTCGGAAAAGACCACCAGCGCCTTGCGCCCGTCCTTGGGTTTCATCAGCTCGTCGCTGGCGAGGTAGATCGCGTCGTAAAGCTGCGTTCCCCCGCGCGAGCGCTGCGCCTGGCCTCCGCCATTGCCGCCGCTGCCGCCGTTGTTATCGCCACTATTGCCGTTATTGCCGCCATCGCCGCTGCCGCCGCCGCCGGAGTCCTGCCCACTGTTTCCAGTCTCGTAGCGCTCGCCGCTCGACGGCTCAAGATCGCTCAGCTCGCCGTCGAGCTTCTCGCGCGAGTTGGTGAAATCCTGCAAAAGCTCCACCTCGCGGTCGAAGTGAATCAGAAACGCCTGGTCCTTGCTCTGCGCCGGCGCCGCGGGCAGCATCAGGTCAATGAACTGCCCGGTGGCCGTGCGCACTGCCGGCAGAACGTTGCTCATGCTGCGGCTGGTGTCCACCAGCAGGCCGATCCGGAAAGGCAGATTGGTCTCCCGCGTAAAGCTCTTGATGACCTGCGGCCGGCCGTTGTCGGTCAGCGTAAAGTCGCTCTTCTCAAGCGTCGTTACCAGCTCCCCGTGCTTGTCGCGGACGGTAACGGGCAGAACGACCTCCTGCGCCTGAATGTGCAGCGTGCCAACCGGCTCCGTGGATGCCGGAGTGGAAGCCGGAGCCGTCTGGGCCGTGCAGGCTGCGCCCGAGGCAAGAACGGCAAGACAGAGAATCGACGGTATGCGCATAGGAATGGAAAACGGCATGGTTTCGTTTGTATTAGACAGCCCCCGAGGGCCTGCGTTGCGGTTCGGCCAGTCCGTCCGTAAAAACAACTGCGACAAACGCACCGGAGGAACCACAGCGCGGCGCGACAGAAACTCCGTCATGCAAAAGCTGAAGTTACGGAGAGATGAATTTTTCCGGCTGCCGCAGCTTGTTGACCCGTTTTTCATTTTCGGAGCTTACAACTACTTCCGACCGTTCTTAACGGCGCTAAGGAGGTTCACTTGAAGCGATTTACGGCAGCCTCACTCGCAGCCCTGCTGGCCACAACGATGTCCAGCGCGATCTTCGCAGCCAATCCCGGCGGCACCGGCGACACTGCAACCCCCATCAAGCACGTAGTTGTCATCTTCGGCGAAAACATCTCCTTCGACCAC
>JASHPD010000159.1 GCA_030038315.1 Acidobacteriaceae bacterium | reverse complement strand
CATCCACACCGGCAGCAGGAAGGCCGTAAAGCCCATCCCCTGCAAAAAGAGGTCGCTCATCGTCGCGCCCACCGGCCCGGCCCAGTTCTTCACAAGCGGAGCCGCGCCCGCAGCCGCGGGATCGATCGACGTATTCAGCGAAGGGTCAGTCGTATGGTAGGAGGCCAGCGCCAGAAGCAGCAGCAGGGAAGCCAGCGCCAGCACAATGCCCAGAAACATATTCAGGGCGCGGTTGCGCGTCGGCGCAAGGGCAATCTGGATCGGCTTGATCATGGTGGGAACGTCTCCGCACTGGAGGGCTCGCCGCACACCTGAGTGTTGCGCACGGGCGCCAGGAGTGGAGGCGAGAATCCCAGAGCAGCTTTCATTATCGAAGGCAGCGTGGGCGAACGGTTGGCTAAAGAGCGCGGGGGAACCATGATGAGAAAGGGATCAGGGGGCAGGGTTCAAGACTCAGAAAAAACACTCACTGCAGGGTGCCCCATTCTTGCGGCGCTTTTTGCCGCAAGGGTGGGATACCGATAGGTTTTGTTTTTTCTCTAGCCCCGAGGAAGGCAGAGAGCGATGGGACGCACTGGAAATGGTGCAGAAAAGTGAAAACGGAAATTTTAAAATGGGTGAAGTTTTTGGCGTAAGTTATTGATTAATTGATTTTTGTTGGTCATTTTTGCGGATTTCGCAATTTTTTTGCGCGGGTGAAGCGCTCTTTTCAAGAGAGGGCTGCGGCGGTGGCGGCGGCGTTTTCCAGCGCCTTGAAGACGGCTTCTTCTGCCATTTTGGCGGCTTTCTGGTCGGCGGCTTCAGAGAGGGCGATGGCTTTTTGCTCGGCGAGGATGGCCTGAGAGGCGATGCGGGCGGCGGCGAGCAGCTTGGCGGCGTTGGGGGCATCAATGGCGCCGATGAGGATGCCGCGGCTGACGCAGGCGATGAAGTCGCGGATGTCGCTGTCTGCGATGAGGTCGGGCATGGCTTCGCGGAAGGCTTTGTGGGCTTGCTGGCCTGCGGTGTATTCGGTGTTGCCCGCGGCGCGCTGCTGGTTGTATTCGTCGCGCCAGATTTCGAGGCAGAACTGGACGGCTTCGTTGCGGGTGGGCTGCTTGACGGCTTTGAAACTGACTCCGGTTGCCATAGACGTGTCTCCTTAACCGGCGTGTGGCCGGGCGGTAAAAGCAGGGTTTTCTGCTGGATATTTCTATGGTGACAGAAACGGGGAAATTATCTGCAAAGTGGCGAAAGTTTTTTGCGGTTTAGAATCAGTGGGTTATAGGGTATTTTTAGAGCGATGGGCTTGACAGGGGTGAGATCAGACGATCAAGGGATAGAGAAAAGGTAAAAAAACTATAAAAGGCAAAAGCTCTATAGATATCCCACCCATGCGCGAAAAAGCCGCGCATGAATGGGGCACCCGCACTCCGGTACTTTGCGGATGGTTCACAGTCAACCCTCCGAAAAATACTGTTGTGCGTCCGAGTGAACCAGCTTCTAAAATCGGTGTGAGTATCGGAGGCTCGATGAATCTATCCATCACGGGCTGCGTAGTCGACGAAACAACAGGCGAACCACTCACTTCGCCGGATGTAAGGCTTTACCGCACCGGGGTAGCTGGCGAGACACACAGCACATCCCTCAACGAGCATGGTTGCTTCGCGTTCTCGGATCTTCCGGAGGGTGAATACTCATTCGCCTTTTATGACAAAAACTACGTTCCGCGATATGAACGCCTGACTCTTGCTCAGAATCAAATCGTGAACCCCCTGCGCATTGCCCTCACACCTGGCGGGTTCTTGTCCGGGATCATTCTTGACGAAGAGCAACGACCGCCTCAGCGCTGCCATTTCAGCTTGATTCGAGCCGGGGAGAGATGGGGCGAGTCAGGTTTCATCAGCGATTCGGGTGACCACGAAGTCTCCGAGGACGGTACCTTCTGCTCACCGCCGCTCCGTCCAGTCCGATACTTTCTGCGCTTTATGGGCATTCTTCGTAAGCCAACAGACGCTGTTCCAACCGAGCCGCGTTACCTCGCCATGCAACGGCGCATCTTCGATTTCCTGTATCCCGATGCTCAGGAGATTTCGGACGCGACGGGCTTTGATGTTCAACTCGGCCAAACGATCTCGGGTTTGCAGATACAGATTCCCCGTCCGGTCTGGTATACGGTTCGGGGTAAAGTAACAGGCGAACTGCCAACAGGGCCAAACCGAATCAGCGTGATGGTCTCGCGAACCATGGGAACAATCGATGGCATGGGCGGAAGTGGCAGCCCGGTGGAGCCGGACGGAAGCTTTAAACATCAGTTGCAGTCAGGCGATTATGCCGTTGAGGTCTGGGAGTTTGCGCAGCCAGAGCCAGATGGCCGCACGAACGTGCTTCGGAAGTTTGCTACCACAAAGACAAATATCCGGGTAGATAATGCTGACCTTGATGGGATAGAGATCCACATCGTCTCTTGAACTCTTGAACCGTCTTGCTGCGCTACTGCGTCTTTACGGCACGCCCCTTCAGAAAGCAACGACTGGATTCGTTAGATACTACCTACTGCCCGATCAGCTTGGCGCCCCAGATCAGCAGTGCTGTGCCGATGAGGATGCGGTAGACGGCGAAGATGGTGAAGCCGTGGCGGCGGACCCAGGCCAGGAACCACTCCACCACGGCAAAGGCCACGATGAACGAGACCACGAACCCGATAATCAGCACAACCCATCGCTGGCCGGTCATCACCACGCGCGCATTGGCCGCGCCTGCGAGCTGTGCCACGCGGCTGGGATGAATCTCCTTGAGCAGGTCGTAGCCGGTTGCGGCCAGCATGGTCGGAATCGAAAGCAGGAAGCTGAATTCGAGCGCCGTCGGCCGATCCATCCCCACAAGCTGCCCGGCGGCAATCGTGGACATCGACCGCGAGGTTCCCGGAAAGATGGCCGAAAGCGCCTGGCAGAGTCCGATCCATATCGCCTGCAGAAGATTCATGTCCTCGGTGTGCGTGGTGTGCGCCTCGGTGCGCGAGGTCCACGCGTCCACCACCCACATCACAATGCCGCCGATCACCAGCGCCAGCGCAATCGCCGTCAGGCTGCCGAGGTGCTTGTCGCTCCACTTTTTGAGCGCCAGCGCCGGAATCGAGGTGCAGATAAAAGCGATGATCGTCAGCGAAATCGGGTGCGTGCCGAGGTTGCGGTCGCCGCCTTCGCCGCGCGGAAAGGTACGGAAGAAATCGAGAATGCGCGCGAGGTAAAGCAGAATCAGCGCCACAATCGCGCCCGCCTGGATCACGATCGTGTACATCATCCAGTAGGCGTCATCCAGGGGAATCTTCATCAGCGCTTCGGTAATGCGCAGATGAGCGGTGGAGCTGACGGGCAGAAACTCCGTCAGGCCCTCCACAATGCCCAGAATCACAGACTGAATGTAGGCGTTCAAAAGAACCTCCAGGGGAGTGCTTATAGAATGAGCAGTTTCAGGGTAAGGGGAGTTTAGTGTATTCTCCCGGCGCGCCGCTCCGGGAGGTATCTCGATCATAAAGCCCGCATTGCGCGGCCCTGCTGCATTGCGGTTGAGCAGTTGGGTCGGCTGGAATCCGTTTCGCAACAGGGCACGGCTTCAGCCGTGCCAAAATCGGCTCAAAACACCTCGGGGCTTTAGCCCCTGCTTCCGCAGGCGCCTCACTCGCGGTCGATGCCGTAGACAGGGATTCCCTGGTCGAGCTGGAAGGCAAGCGCCTCGGCGCGCGTGGCGTAATCCGTATCCGGAAACTTCTTCATGAGCCACGCGGCAAGCTCATGCACGTGCTGCTTGGCCGAGTTCGAGTTTTTGTCGTTGCCGTCGGCCTCGAACATATCCGCCAGCACCGCCTGCCGGTAGGTGGCTTCATAGAGCGCCTGCGCCGTCCGCGGCCCATCGGGATATTCCTCGGCGTATTTTTCGTAGATCTCAGACTCTTTTTCCGGGCATTTTTCCTGTCCCTGCCAGTCGCCGCAGAGCCGGTTGTCGATCAGGTCAAAGGCCGCCATGTCCGCCTGCCGCGTGTGCGGATAGAGTTTGATGACTTTTCTCAGGTAGTCCTCGTTCATCTGCTCGCGCATCTCGGGGTCGCGGTCTTTGGATGAGGGCATGGTGGCGATGTCGGCCTTCTGGAGCTGCCAGCGGATGTCGGCGGCGCGCCAGGCGGCCTCCGGCGCGAGCGGTGAGTTGGGGAACATCTCGACCAGCCGGCGGTAGAGCAGTTGCGCGCTCTTGGCCGCATTTGCCGGCCCGCGCGGATCGCTGGCCAGAGCCTCTTCGTTCGCCGCCGCGCCCATCAGAATCTGGTCGCCGCTCGGCGTGTTCTCAATGACCACGCCTTTGGCCTGCACCCAGCCGGAGATCGGCGGCGGAGTCGAATCCTCGCTGCCGATCCACGGCGTGTCGTCGCTGTTCTGGTCCTGCTGCGTGTCGGTGTTGGCGTAAACGCGCAGCCAGGGCCCGCTGGTTTCCACCACCACCATCTCGCGGCCCACCTGCACGTGGGTTTCCTTCTGCGAGGTCGTGTCCGGGTCGATATAGAGCCACGTCTCGCGCAGGACGGTCGCGCGCGGCCCGGCCATCGGCTTCTCGATGTTGTCGGATTTTCGTTTTTGCGCAACGGCGGGAAGAACCGCGAGGCTGAGCAGGCCCAGGGCGCAGATGGTGCAAAAGAGGTTACGGCGTTTCATGCCCCGAATCATATTCCAAACGACGCCAACTCTGCGCTTAGGTGAGCGTTCATGCTATCCCAAGTCCGAAAACACGCACCTGGCGCATCCGGCATCCTTGCAGTTATGCCGAGTTCTTCCACAATAGTCGGGTGCCCCAGGTCTCGATTCTGAGACCTGGGATAGCACGAGCTTATGCTTCAGGTCTCTCCGTCAGCACCTCAGCCAGCAGCCGCGGGTCCACGTTCCCGCCGCTGATGACCGCCGCGGCCTTGCGATACTTCGGCAACTCCGCAGCGTGAAAGAGCAGCGCCGCCGAAGTCACAGCCCCGCTCGGCTCCGGCACCAGCCGCGTAGTAGCCACAATCGCCCGCATCGCCGCACGAATCTCGGTTTCCGTGACGGTGACGATTGCATCCACATATGCCTGGATGTGGGCAAAGTTGCGCACGCCCACGCTCTGCGTGCGCAGCCCATCGGCAATCGTCCGGCTGGTCAGCTCCGCCGCCCACGTCGCAATCTTTCCCGTGCGAAAGCTCTCCGCCGCATCGCCCGCAAGCTCCGGCTCCACGCCAACAACCTTCGCATTCGGCGCAAGCAGCTTCACCGCCGCAGCCACGCCGCTCAGCAATCCGCCGCCGCTCACCGGAGCCAGCACCAGGTCCACATCCGGCAGCGCCTCAACAATCTCCAACCCGCAAGTAGCCTGCCCCGCAATAATCGCCACATCGTCATACGGCGGCACGACGATGTAGCCATGCTCGCGCACAAGCTCTTCGGCCTTGGCCAGCCGCTCGCTCGAAGCCAAGCCGACATCGACGACCTCCGCGCCCAGCGCCAGCGTAGCCGCGCGCTTGATGGTCGGGGCGTTCGACGGCATCACGATGACAGCCTTCGCACCAACAGCCCGCGCCGCATAAGCCACGCCCTGCGCATGGTTGCCGCTCGAATAAGTAATCACCCCGCGCCGAATCTCTTCCGGCGAAAGCTCAAAAATCTTATTAGCCGCTCCGCGCAGCTTGAAGCTGCCGATGGGTTGCAGGCTCTCAGCTTTCAGCCAAACCTCACCACCCACGCCGTCAAACGGCGCACGAACCAGCGGCGTCTTCACCGCCACGCTGGCAATGCGCCCGGCAGCCGCGCGAATCGTCTCCAGATCGATAAGAGATTGGGGCAGTGTTTCCGTTGCAGTGGTCATAAAAGATATTGTGCAGGAAGCAGAGGTGCAATCATAATCGACGCATGGACGACAAGCCAAAACCACGGCCCAATCGCGCCGGCATCTATGCCGCCGGAACGTATGCCCTCATTGCGGCCGCGCTCTATGGCCTGACGGCGTACTTGTCCTGGAAGCACCCCGATGACGGGTTGCAGTGGCTTCCATTTATGCTGCTTGCTTCGCCATGGGTCGAGATAAACCAGAATTTTTTGATCTTCGGCCTGATCGTAAACACAATCTTCTTGTGGGCGATAGTCACCGCTCATCGGAACTATCCGGCGTGGAGAATTCATGAAGAGGTAGAAACTTGACGCAGCCTCAGATCTCCAGAATCACCGGCATAATCATCGGCCGCCGCCCGGTTTGCTTCTGGATCAGCCGCTTCAAATCGACGCGGACCTTTTCCTTGACCATGCCGTAGTCGCTCTTCTGCTCGCTGCTCAGGCTGTCGAGTGTTTTGAGCACAGTTTCGCGAGCCTGCTCGGTGATGTCCGCGCCGCCGAAACCGCGCATGACGACCTCGGGAGCCTGCTCGACTGCGCCGGTGCGCTTGTTGATGGCCAGCACGGCGAGCACGATGCCGTCTTCGCTCAGGATGCGCCGGTCGCGGATGACCAGGTCTTCGACCACATCGATCGATGAACCGGAATCGATCAGCACGCGGCCCGCGGTGACCTTGTCGGTCTTGCGGGCGTCATCCTTGCTCAGCTCCAGCACGTCGCCGTCTTCGATGACGATGGCGTGTTCGACTGCTCCGGTCTCCATGGCGATCTGCGCGTGGCGGCGCAGGTAGCGGTAATCGCCGTGGACGGGGATAAAGAACTTCGGCTTGACGAGATTGATGAGCAGCCGCAGCTCTTCCTGGCTGCCGTGGCCGCTGACGTGGATGAGCCCATGCGAGCCGTCGTCGTAGATCACGTTGGCGTCGCGGCGGTAGAGGTGGTCGATGACGCGGAAGATGCCTTTTTCGTTGCCGGGAATGATGCGCGAGCTGAGAACAACGGTGTCGCCTTTTTCGATGCGCGCGTGCTTGTGGTTGTCCACGGCGGCGCGGCTCAGCGCAGACATTGGCTCGCCCTGCGTGCCGCTGATGAGCACCATCAACTGATCGACGGGATAGTCTTTCATCTGGCCGGGATTGATGATGAGCCCGTTCGGCACGTCGATGTAACCGAGGTCCTGCGCAATCTCCGTGCTTTCCACCATCGAGCGGCCGATGATGGCCACCTTGCGCCCATGCGCACGTGCCAGTTCCATCGCAATGCGGATACGATAAATCGACGACGAGAAGCAACTGAAGAAGAGCTTCCGCTGCGCCCGGGAGAAAATCTCGTCCAAACGAGGCCTTACGGCGCGCTCGCTGGGCGTGTAGCCGGGGCGCTCGACGTTGGTTGAATCCTGCAACAGCGCCAGCACGCCGCGCTTGCCGTATTCGGCAAAGGTGTGCAGGTCGAAGGCGCTGTCATCGAGTGGCGAGAGATCGATCTTGAAGTCGCCGGTGTGAATCACCACCCCGGCGGGCGTATCAATCGCCAGCGCCACGCAATCGACCAGCGAGTGCGTCACGCGGATCGGCTCAATGGTGAACGGTCCAATCGAAAAACGCTCCTTCGGCGCGATTTCAATCAGCTCGGTCTCGTCGAGCATATGGTGCTCTTCGAGCTTGCCCTCGACGTAGGCGAGCGTGAACTCGGTGGCGTAGACCGGCACCTTGATCTCGCTCAGAATCCAAGGCAGGCCGCCGATGTGGTCCTCATGGCCGTGCGTGAGGATGATGCCGCGCACGCGCTGCTTGTTTTCGATGAGGTAGGTGATGTCGGGAACGACGATATCGACGCCGAGGAGTTCCGTCTCCGGGAACATCAGGCCCGCGTCGATCACGAGAATGTCGTCTTCCCATTCGAGCGCAAGGCAGTTCATGCCGAACTCGCCGAGTCCGCCCAGGGGTATGATTTTCAGCTTACCGGTCTGCATCTGTCAGCTTAGATGCTATCACTCCGCACATTCCGCAAAGAGAAATCCGCGCCGCTTATGCTTGTTAGAATCACTCCGAAACTAAACTGAGGTTGGAAATGAAGCTCTTTCGCTGGTCACTGATGATAGCGCTGCTCACGGCTGCGTCTGCACAGATCGTCGCGCAGAGCCCCAAGTCGCCCTGCACCACCGCGGGCCAGGACAATGCCTTTCTCGGCATCCAGACCATCCGCCTGTGGCAGGGCGACGCGCCGATGGCTCACGGCAAGGCCTGCGAAGACATTCCTACGCTCACCATCTTTTATCCTCGCTCCGGGTCGGGGAATGGCTCCGCGGTTGTGATTCTGCCGGGCGGCTCGCACATCCGTCTCGCCGGCGATCTCGAAGGGCGCGACATTGCTGCCTGGTTTGCGGCGCGTGGATTTACGGCCTTCATTCTGCAATACCGCCTCGGCAGCAACGGGTATCTCTTTCCTGTGCCGCTCTACGACGCGCGCCGGGCGGTGCAGCTTGTGCGCGCACGTGCTGCTGACTACCACATCGATCCGCAGCGCATTGTGATGATTGGGTTCTCTGCCGGAGGTCATCTTGCGGCGCTGGCGGCTACGCGCTTTGTGCCCGGTAGTGCGCAGTCGAGCGATCCGATTGAGCAGGTTTCGAGCCGGCCGGATTATCTTGTGCTCGGCTATCCGTGGATTGGCGCCATGTCTCCCGATACTTC
>JASHPD010000158.1 GCA_030038315.1 Acidobacteriaceae bacterium | reverse complement strand
GCCGAGAACGCCGTCATCCTAGGCGTCAGCGTGGACACCGTCGATAGCCACAAGCAGTTCTGCACCAAGGACAGCCTCACCTTTCACCTGCTCGCCGACCCCGACCACAAAGTCGTCGCGCGCTACGGCTCATTCGGCCTGAAGCTGCCCCAGCGTGACGACATCATTCCCGTGGCCCAGCGCAACACCTTCCTCATTAATCCGCACGGCAAAATCGTCAAGGTCTGGACCAAGGTCGATCCCTCGGTTCACTCGCAAGAGGTTCTGGCGGCACTCGCCGAGCTCAAGAAGTAGCAGCAACGTCTCATCCACCGCGGCGGCCTCGAAACAGCGAGGCCGCTTTTTTCTACGCGCAGGAGGAATTCCTTGGCCTCAACAATCGCAAGTCAATTCCGCAGCCAATTACAGGAACTCAGCAAAACCCTCCGCGCCGTCTCCGCCGATCTCGCCAACAAGCCATGGCGCAACGGCGGATGGACACGCAAACAGATCGTCGGCCACCTGCTCGACTCCGCCGCCAACAACCGCCAGCGCTTCGTCCGCGCCTCCATCGACGGCGCCTGCACCGGCCCCCAATACGCGCAGGACGCTTGGGTCGCCGCGCACGGCTACGCCGATCAACCGTGGCCCACGCTGCTCCAGTGGTGGCAGGTCGAGCACGAAATTCTCGCCAACATCGTCGATCGCATCCCCGAAGAACGCCTCAACGCACTGTGCACCGTAGGCGACAGCGAGCCAGTCAGTCTGCGTTTCCTCATCGAGGACTACATCGACCACCAGAAATGGCACATGAACCAGATCACCGCCCCGCCCGTCACCGAAACACAAGAATAATGACCGAATTTCGGGCGCAAAAAAGCCCGCTGCGATAGCGGGCTCTTTTGCTTGCCTGGTATTACGTGTTGCCTGACTGCGTTACTTCTTCTTGGCAGCCTTCTTCGCGGCCTTCTTTGCTGCCTTCTTCGCCGGCTTCTTTGCTGCCTTCTTGACAGCCTTCTTCACGGCCTTCTTTGCTGCTTTCTTCGTTGCCAAGGTTTTACCTCGCTTGGTGGATTTGCTGGCGCTCTTTTTCACCGCGGCCTTTTTGGCCTTGGCCTTTCCGCCCTTAGCGCCAGTGCTGCCTTTCTTCGGGGCGGATTTCTTTGCGGCTTTCTTTGCCACAGCTTTTTTCGCAGGCGCCTTCTTTGCGGCTTTCTTTGCCGCGGCCTTCTTGGCAGCCTTTTTCGCTGCTTTCCTGACAGCCTTTTTCGCCGGCGCCGAAACTGCACCCGGCGCGGGAGCGGGCTTAACCACAGGCTCCGCCTCCACAACGGCAATCTCTTCGGCCACAACTACATCATCGTCATCGGAAGAGGTCAGCACGCCGGCAAACTCCTCCTCTTCCTCTTCTTCATCCAACGCCGCGTCGTGATCCGGATAGACTTCCGCGGGTTCAGAGTCTCCGTAGCCGTCGTACATGGCGTACATCTTCAACGCTTCATCCATCGCTTTGCCTCCAGCGCCTCGCGCTGTGCCCGATATCGTTGGCCTGCAACCGATCCGCAAACCATACATGCAATAGCTTCACGCAATTAGATGCAAAAGACAAGTGCGTAATTGGCTTCCTCGGTTATTTTCGTTTCTTCGTGGAAGCCTTCCCATTCCGGGTTGGATGCGCGCTCTTCGCCGCAGCGTTGTGTCCGCGCCGCGCCGCCGCTGATCCCTTGCTCGATCCTTTGCGCCGCGGACTCGGGTCCTTGCTTGCAACCTCCGCGCCATGGCGCCGGCCGCGGCGCGCTCCGGCTTCCGGCTCCGCCACGCGCAATCTCCGTCCCGGCGCAACATGAATCCCCGACCGGATGCGATTCCACCGCCGCAACTGTGCCAGCGAAACTCCAAAGCGGTCCGCAATCGAGATCAGCGTGTCGCCGCGCCGCGCCGTGTAAAGCACGGCGTGCAGCGCCCGCTCAATCACCGGCGCCACCGGCACAACCACCGCATCCACGCCCGCAAGGCTCTGCCCCGCGCTCATCTGGTTCGCATCGGCAAGCTCGCTCTCGCTTACGTGATACTCGTGCGCAATCGAGGCCAGCGTATCGTCCGCTTCCACGCGGTGATACCGCCACGCATTCCGCTTTGACTCCGGAACCAGCGCAATGCGCTGCTCAAAAAGCGAAGCCGTTCCCGCCGGAAGATGCAGGTCAAAGCTCTCATCCGGCGGCGTCTCCATCCGCAGCAGGCTCGGGTTCAGCGCCTCAATCTCATCCATTGGCGCGCCGACAATATCCGAGACCAGGCGCAGGTCCACGGAATAATTCACCGTTACTGTATCGGTCAAAACCGGCGGATCAAGAGTAATTTCGTCGAATCCATATTGCTTGGGATTGTTCGCGATAATGATCGCCGCCAGAATCTCCGGCACATAATTCTTCGTCTCGCCGGGCAGGTTGTTGCGCTTGTAAAGCTCCCAGAAGTCCGCGTAGCCGGTCTTCTCCACCGCGCGCTGCACATTGCCCGCACCCCAGTCATAAGCGGCCATCGCCAGGTACCAGTCGCCCAACTGGTTGTAGAGAAACTTCATGTATCGCGCAAAAGCGCGCGTCGATTTTTCCGGATCGAAGCGCTCATCCACATAGCTGTTGCGCGTCAGCCCGTAATAAGGGGCATCCGGCATGAACTGCCACATGCCACCAGCTCTGCCGCCTGCCCTGGTCTCGGGACCGATCGCGCGCGGCCGAAAAGCCGATTCCGCCACGGCAAGATAAATCAGATCCTGCGGCACGCCTTCCTCCGCCAGGATGCGTTGAATCATCGTGCGATAAAGGCCCGCACGCTGGAAGGAATGCAACAGCGTGTTGTGTCCTTTTTCCGTATTGGCAAAAAAGTTGATGTACGCCGCTACATAATCGTTCACCACCAGCGGCAAATCCGATTTCGTCGTAGCCAACTGCGTCTTCGCCTTCGCGATCACACTAGGATTCACCGCGAAAGTCACATCGTTAGCCACATCCGCCGGCGTAGGCTCCTGGGGCTGCGCAAACCCATTGCCCGCTTTCAGCGCTTCCACCTCAAGCGCGTTGATCTGATCGATGGTGCGCTCGAAGACGGCCTCAAGCGCCGGCTCACTCTTGATATCGAAGTTGCTCGAGAGCATCAGGTCGACGGCATGATCGAACTGAACCTTCGCCTCAGGCAACTGGCCCTTGCGATAATCCGCATCGCCAGCCGCGTAAGCCGCATTCACCTGCTCAATCAGCTGCTGTAATTTCTGCTGATGAATCGCCGCCGCCGAAGGCGCCTGCTCCTGTGCTGCGAATGCAGCAACCGATGACAGCGTAAGCAAGCCCGCCAGCGCGGCGCAGTAAATCCTGGTCAAAAAAATACCCTTCATGCCTCTCTACGCCGCTGCCCGTGCGCCGCAGCCGCGAGTCCTTCGATCAAGTGGAAGACCCTTTGCCGATGATAAGCTATGGAAAGGAAGTTCGGCGCGAAAAAGCGCATGAAACATGGCTTCGCGGCGCATCCTGTCGCTGTTCTTTTTGACGCTGCACGAGCCGCTTCCGCTCCATGCGCGCGAATCATATCGCCGCTAACGAAAGTTTTCATCACGCCCACACAATGGAATCACGCTTCTTACGCAACTTCGCCATCATTGCCCACATCGACCACGGCAAGTCGACGCTCAGCGATCGCCTGCTTGAGCTCACCGGCGCGCTGAGCCAGCGCGAGATGCAGGCCCAGGTGCTGGATGCCATGGACCTTGAGCGCGAGCGCGGCATCACCATCAAGGCCCACGCC
>JASHPD010000002.1 GCA_030038315.1 Acidobacteriaceae bacterium | reverse complement strand
CACCAGGTCGCCCACGCCGCTCGGCAGGCCCGCCACGATGCCGGCAAAGATCAGCAGGCTCATGCCGTTTCCGATGCCGCGATCGGTGATCTGCTCGCCCAGCCACATGATGAAGGTCGTGCCCGCCGTCAGCGTCAGCACCGTCATCAGGTTGAAGCCGATGCCGGGATGGTACACCAGCCCCTGCTGCCGCGAGAGAATGGCCGCAACGCCGATGGACTGCAACACGCCGAGGATCACGGTCATGTAGCGCGTCCACTGCGTGATCTTGCGGCGGCCGAGCTCGCCTTCCTTCTGGATGCGCGCCAGCGGCTCATAGACCACTTCGAGCAACTGGAAGATGATCGAGGCGGTAATATACGGCATGATGCCGAGGGCGAAGATCGTCATGCGGCGCAGGTTGCCGCCGCCGAAGAGGTCCATCAGCCCCAGCGCCGAGCCGGCCTGCGACTGGAACATCTGCTCCAGCAGATTTGCGTTGACGCCCGGAGTCGGAATGAACGCGCCGAGGCGGTAGACGGCCAGGATAGCCGCCGTAAAGAACACGCGCTTGCGCAGGTCGGGAATCCGGAAGATGTTCAGGAACTTCTCAAGCATGTTTAGGAAAATCCTTCGGGCTCAGGCGCCCAAATTGTCCGAGTGCATCCATCTTAGCCGCCGCAGCCGCAGGCTGTCGCGCTTGTTGCGACAGGGTGCGAAAAACAGGGTACAGGGTGCGGGGTACAGGGTGCAGCAGTGTGTCGTGCAAACTGTACCCTGTACCCGCAGTCCCCTGTACCTGCTTAAGCCTTGGCCGCTTCCGGCTCGCCGCCGAGCACCACGGCCTTGCCGCCGGCCTTCTCGATTTTCTCGACAGCCGATTTGGAAAACTTGTGCGCGCTGATCGTCACCGCGGACTTCAGCTCGCCGGAGCCGAGAATCTTGATGAGCGCCTTCCTGCTCGAAGCGAGGCCGAGCTTCTTGTAGTCGTCGAGCGCGATCTCCTTCACGCCCTGTCCCGAAACAAGCTCGGCAATGCGGTCCAGATTGATAACCGTGTACTCGGTGCGGAAGATGTTAGTGAAGCCACGCTTGGGCAGGCGGCGATGCAGCGGCATCTGGCCGCCTTCAAAGCCGCGCATCAGGCTGGAGCCCGAACGCGAACCCTGGCCCTTGTGGCCGCGGGTAGAAGTCTTGCCCATGCCGGAGCCCATACCGCGGCCGACACGCTTGCGCCCGGTGTTAGCCTTCTTGGGCGCGCGGAGATTGGAAAGATTCCTTGCCATGTTTTTCCTCGCTGTAGCGCCGGCGGAGTTGGTTTCCGCAGACTCGCGTTAAGTACAGTGGTCAATTATCAGTGTTCAGTTATCGCATTTTGCCTTTACTGACCACTGATCACTGACAACTGATCACTAGTTTTCGAGCACCCGCACCAGATGCGGAATCGTCTTCACCATGCCGCGGATCGCGGGCGTGTCCTCACGCTCGACGATCTGGTTCAGGCGCGTAAAGCCCAGGCCCTTGACCACCAGCTTGTGCTTCACCGGGGTCGCAATGGCCGAGCGGTAGTACTGAATGCGAATCTTCCTGGTCTCAGTCATGGGTTAGAGCTCCTCCACGGCCTTGCCGCGTACCGAGGCCACTTCCGCCTTGTCGCGCAGTTGAACCAGCGCGTCAAAGGTGGCCTTGATGACGTTGTGCGGATTCGCGGTGCCCAGGCTCTTGGTCAGCACGTTCTGCACGCCGGCCGAGGTCATCACCGCGCGCACGGCACCGCCGGCAATCACGCCCGTGCCTTCCGGAGCGGGCTTGAGCAGCACCTGGCCTGAGCCGAAGCGGCCCAGCACCTGGTGGGGAATCGTGGTCTCGGTCAGGTGAATCCGCACCAGGTTCTTCTTCGCCGACTCGATCCCCTTGCGGATCGCCTGCGGCACTTCCTTGGCCTTGCCCGAGCCGTAGCCGACCACGCCCGAAGCGGCGTCGCCCACGACCACGAGCGCGGCAAAGGACATGTTCTTGCCGCCCTTGACCACCTTGGTCACACGGTTGATGGCCACCACCTGGTCCTTCAGGTTGTACTGGTTGGCATCGAGTTTTTTCTTTAAAGTTGTCATTGCTCTCGTCTGTCCTTTGAGCATTTCAGCTCTTAACCCTTAAAACTCAAGTCCGGCTTCGCGCGCGGCATCGGCCAGCGCCTTGATGCGCCCGTGATAGAGATAGCCGCCGCGATCGAAGACCACCTTCTTGATGCCCTTCTCGACAGCCTTTTTGGCAATCTCCGTGCCCACTTCCTTGGCTGCGGCGATATTGCCGCCCGCACCGGATTCGCCCTTGGACTTGATCGTCGAAGCAGAGGCCAGCGTCACGCCGGTGGCATCGTCAATCACCTGCGCATAGATGTGGTTCAGCGAGCGGTACACATTCAGCCGTGGGCGATCCGTGGTGCCGCTCAGCTTGCGGCGAATGCGCGAGTGAATCCGCTGGCGAATCGCGTTTCTCTTGGTCTGCGTAATCATGGTGTCTCTTTCCTATCAGCGGAGCCGCCCTGCGACCCCGTTCGGTGTTTTTCAGTGATCAGTTGTCAGTGCTCAGTTGCCTTATCTTGCTTTTACTGACCACTGTTCACTGACCACTGACAACTATTTTTACTTCGAGCCCGTCTTGCCGGCCTTCTTCTTCAGCTTCTCATCCGAGTAGCGAACGCCCTTGTTCTTGTACGGGTCCGGCTTACGCAGCGAGCGCATGTCTGCCGCCACCTGGCCTACCTTCTGGCGATCGATGCCAGTCACGGTCAGGTGCGTCTGCTTCGGATCGATCGCCACCTCGATGCCCGTAGGCAGCGGGAACTCGATCGGATGCGAGTAGCCCAGCGTGAAGACCACCGTGCCCTTGCCCTTCATCTCAGCGCGGTAACCGATGCCGACGATATCCAGCTCCTTCGTCCAGCCCTTGGTCACGCCCTCAACCGCGTTGAAAACCAGCGCGCGGGTCAGCCCGTGAACGGCGGCATACTTCTCTTCCGAACGGTTCACCAGGAGCTGGCCGTCCTTGGTTTCGAGCGTGATGCCCTCGGCAACCAGGGCGGAAACCTTGCCCTTTGGCCCTTCAACGAGAACGGTGTTGCCCTCAACCGTATACTTCACGCCCGCAGCGAGCGCGATCGGCTT
>JASHPD010000157.1 GCA_030038315.1 Acidobacteriaceae bacterium | reverse complement strand
TTTGACGTGGCGCTGTTGGGACCGCCGGTGGTGTAGGTTTGCACGGTAAAAGTGACCGTAGCCGTAGGCGTGACCTGCGTGGGGCTGGGCGTGCAGCTCATGTCGGCCTGCGAAGGAACGTTGCAGACAAGCTGCATCTGGCTGGCGAAGCCGCCGAGGCCGCTGACGACGTAAGACGCCGTGCCGGATTGGCCCTTGATGATGGTGAGGCCGTTGCTGGGCGAGCCGGGCGCGGGAACGATGGTGAAGTTTTCCACCGTGACGGTGACGGGGTTCGAGGTTCCCGAGGCGAAGTAGGAGTCGCCGGCGTAGACGGCGGTGATGGTGTCCGTTCCAGCGGGAAGCGTGGACGAGCTGAAGGTGGCCAGCGAGGCGTTGCCGACTCCGGCCGCAAGCGTAGCGGTACCGAGAATGGTGGTTCCGTTGAAGAAGGTGATCTTGCCGGTGGGGTTTTGCTCGTAGTTGGCCGCGGGAGTGGTGGTGGGCGTGACGGTCGCGGTGAAGGCAACGGATTGGCCGGGACCGGCGGAGGTGGGAACGGCAGTGAGAGTGACGGTGTCAGCCAGCAATGCGGCGGTGAGGCTGAGCGGCGCTGAAGTGCTGGCAGCCCAGTTGGTGTCGCCGGAGTAGACGGCGGTGAGGAGATGGGCGGTGGTGGTGCTGAGGGTGACGTTGTTGAGGGTGGCGGCGTAGGAGCTGATGGTTGCCGTGCCGAGCAGGGTGGTGCCGTCATAAAAGCTCACCGAGCCGGTGATGGCGGTGCCGCTGTTGACGCCGGGAGCGGCGTTGACGACGGCGGTCAGCGCCTCCGGAATGCCGGGCGAGAGCGTGGCGGGCGCGGCGGTAAGGGTGGTGACCGTGGCCATTTTGGAGACGGTGATGGTGACGGCCGCGGAGGTGCTGGACTCGTAGTTGTCGTCCCCGGCGTAGACGGCCTGGAGGGTGTGCGAGCCGGCCGTGGGCACGGTGATGGTGAACGAAGCCGAGGTTGTTCCGCCGGAGGTGTTGAGTGCGGCCGAGCCGGCGGCGGTGCCGTCGAGATTGAGGGTCACGGCTCCGGTAGGTGGGGATTGGCCCTCAGGCGGCGTGCCCACGGCGATGGTGACGGTGACGGCGAGACTGGCTCCGCCGGCGGGGGTGAGCGTGGCCGGCGTGACGGTGGGGGTGGTGGTGCTCTTTTCGAGCGTGATGACGGAGGGCTGCGTGGTGTTGGCGGCGTAGGTCGAGTCGCCCGAGTAGCTGGCGGCGATGTTGTTGCCGCCGAGGGCCAGGCCGCTCGAAACGGAAAGCGTGGCCGTGCCGGTGCCGTCGAGCTGGACGGGGCTGCCCGGTAGCTGCTGGCCGGTGGTTTCGTCGGTAAAGGTGACCGTCCCCGTCGGCGTGGCTCCGCCGGTGTCGGAGATGACGGTAGCCGTAAAAGTGATCTCGGCGGAGGGGTTGTAGGTGTCGTTGGGAACGCTGGGGCCGAAGAGCAGCGTGATGGTCGTCGCGCCGGTGCCCGTCTGCGCGACGGCCGGGGCCGCGCAGAGAAACGCCGCCAGGGCGAGAACCCATAAGATGCTCTTCTTCCGTGTCATCTTTCTTTTAGATGCGTGCTTCGACGGGCGCGTGGGCGCGGAAACCACTTCATTGTCTCGCAGAAACGCGCCGGCGGGAGGTAGCACTTTCGTTACACGGGGATTTTGCGGGCCGGTTGCGCGCGCCCGGCGCGATGATACGGTTCGGCGGGCCGCGGAGTCCAAGGGATATCATCGAAGACAAGGAGTTTTTACGTCGAATATGAATCGCCGGCTGGCTTTATTGTCTGCTCTGCTGCTGTGCTGTCCTGCTTTGTTTGCCCAGAATGCGGCCCCCGATGCCGGGGTTGCGGTGGGCGTGGTTACCACGGAAAAGCCGGAGGTAGCCGAGTTCCAGAAGGTCGATGACGCGTGGTCGCAGGCGGTGAACGCGCGCGACGAGTACGGGCTGGAGCTGGCGCTTTCGCCGCTCTTTGTGGACGTGGCCGCAACGGGCGACGTGACGACGCGGAACCAGCAGGTGGCGCAGCTCATCAACGGCGACGACAAGACCGTGCGCCTGGAGCAGAAGGTGATTACCGTGCGCGTGCTGGGCGACGTGGCCGTGGCCAACGGCACCTATACGCTGCACCACAAGGGCAAGAACGGGCCGGTGGATGAAAAGGGCGTCTTTACGCAGGTCTTTCAGCGCGTGCACGACCGCTGGCTGTGCGTCAACTCGCAGCGGACCGAGATTCGCGAGGATGCGCTGCAAGCGGTCAAGGCAAAGAAGAAGTCCAGCGCCGATGAGCCCTTCCACATTCCGTTTTTCACGAAATAACGAGCAGGGTTAGTTGGCTTAGCTTGCCTACGCAGTCTTCGCCGTTTCCGCAGCGGGACGCCGCGCGCCCTGAATGCGGATCGACAGGTGCACGAGCGAAAGCGCTGCGGGCGTGACGCCGGGGATGCGGCTGGCCTGGCCGATGGTGTGCGGGCGGACGCGCTCCAGCTTTTCGCGCATCTCGCGCGAGAGGCCGCTGATGGCCCCGTATTCAAGCCATGCGGGGATCTGGACCGACTCGGCGGCTTTGAGCTTTTCAATAGCCTTGCGCTGCTGGTCGAGATAGCCGGCAAATTTGATCTCCGTTTCCACGGCGCGGGCCTCATTTCGCATCCGGGCGCGAAAGACGGCGCGTTCTACCGGATCGTTTTGCGCGGACGCAAGCATGGGCGCGAGTTCGGAATGCGCTGCCAGATCGTCATGGAGCGCCTGCAAAACCGGCTCGATGGTGACTTCAGGACGCTTCAAAAGCTGCGCCCACGTCTGGCCGAAAACAGATTGGCCGGAGACCGCGGCCAGATTTTCCAGGCCCGCGGCGCGAAGCTCCGCATCATTCACTTTTTTCGTCGTCAGCAGGCGGTCCAGCACGGCCATGCGCGCCTGCTTCCGCTCGTATTCGGCCCAGGCTTCGTCGCGGATTAAGCCAAGGCGGCGGCCGTGCGGCGTGAGACGGCGGTCGGCGTTGTCGATGCGCAGGTGCAGGCGGAACTCGGCGCGCGAGGTGAACATGCGATAAGGCTCGTTGGTGCCCTTCGAGATCAGGTCGTCGATAAGAATGCCGGTATAGCCTTCCGTGCGGTCCATCGTAAACGGCGCTTCGCCCTTGATCCATAATGCAGCGTTGATGCCCGCCATCAGCCCTTGGCACGCTGCTTCTTCATAGCCGCTCGTCCCGTTGATCTGCCCCGCGAGGTAGAGGCCTTCCATGCTTTTTACGCGCAGGCTGCGGTCGAGCTCCGTCGCGTCTACGCTGTCGTACTCGATGGCGTAGCCGGGGCGCAGCATCTCGGCTTCGTCGAGGCCGGGAATCGAGCGGACAATCTGGAACTGCACGTCCATCGGCAGCGAAGTGGACATGCCGTTGACGTAGACCTCGTGCGTGTTCAGGCCTTCGGGCTCAAGAAAGAACTGGTGCTGCGTCTTGTCGGGGAACTTGACGATCTTGTCTTCGATCGACGGGCAGTAGCGCGGCCCAACGCCTTCGATCTGCCCCGAGTACATGGCCGAGCGGTGGACGTTCTCGCGGATGAGGCGCAGCGTCTCCGGCGTGGTGTAGGCAATATGGCAGCTTATCTGCGGCTGCGCGATCTTTTTGGTGCGGAAGCTGAAGGGCGTGGGATCGGCGTCGCCGGGCTGCTCTTCAAATACATTCCACTGGATGGTGCGGCCGTCGAGCCGCGGCGGCGTCCCTGTCTTGAGGCGCGTGGTGCGCAGGCCCAGGCGGCGCAGGGCTTCGCCGAGCAGCACAGACGCAGGCTCGCCGCTCCGGCCCGCCGGGTAACGCTCTTCGCCGCAGTGGATGAGGCCGTTCAAAAACGTGCCGGTGGTGATGATAGTGGCTCCGGCGAGAAGCTGGCGGCCGTCGCGGAGCCTGAGGCCGAGAACGCGGCGCTTGTTCTCCCATGTCTCCAAAGCCGGGAGACATGGGGCGCCCACGCAGTTTTCTGTACCCTGCACCCCGTACCCTGTTCCCTCTTCGATCACCAGATCGACAACTTCCGCCTGGCGAATGTGCAGGCCGGGCTGGGCTTCGAGGACTTCGCGCATTTTTACGCGATAGAGCGCTTTATCGCATTGCGCGCGCGGGCTCCAGACGGCGGGGCCGCGCGAGGTGTTGAGCAGGCGGAACTGGATGCCGACGGCGTCCGCGACCTCGCCCATGATGCCGCCGAGGGCATCGACCTCGCGGACGAGATGGCCCTTGGCGACGCCGCCGATCGCGGGGTTGCAGCTCATCTGCGCGATGAGGTCGAGGTTCATGGTGATGAGCGCCGTGCGCAGGCCCATGCGCGCGGCGGCCATGGCGGCCTCGCAGCCGGCGTGCCCCGCGCCGACCACGGCGATATCGTATTGTTCCTTGAAAGCCATCTTCAGGAAAGCCATCTCCAGAGTTCTATTTTACGGGGGATTTCGGCGAATCGGGCGATTGCGCCGCCGGCCGTTCTGCGCGGCATTGATACGGTTGGCGGCGACGGCGCACTACTCCGGGTAGAAACGGCCGCGCCAACAGGCAAATGAGATTGGGGCGATCGGATTTCCTGTTGCCGCGCAGCCGTTTCGCGCGCCGGCTGCCGGTCTGCGCGGCAGATGGCTCCGCCGCGCTTTCTTTGCCTTGGGTCTCTCTTGGGACCCGCTCTGGTTTGGACTTGCGCCACAACGAAGACGCGAACTCCCAAGCAGAATTGCGGAATGCAACAGCAAGCGGCCGGTAATCGCCGGCCGCTTGTCTTTGTGCAGGCGAAAACTACTTCGGCGCCCAGATGCGGAACTCGCCGCTGAGGTGCATCAGGCTCATCAGGTAGAGCATTCCGTCGTAGTAGCGGCTGTGGCCGGATGGAATCGGCGTATTCCAGAGCGCGACGACGAATTGCTTTGCGCGCGCCTGATCGGTTGCCGCAAGGCCGGCAACAGCGTTCGTGCCGGCAAGGCCGGCGGGATGACCCTCCGGCGTGAGGCCCGGCGTGGCGCCGAGCGGCTTGCCGTCGAGCGTATAGACAGGGCCGTAGCTGTCGATGCCCTGCGAGGCAAAGAACGACTGAATACGGTCGCTCAGCTCCTGCTCGGCCGGAGCCTTGTGCCACCAGGACCAATCGACCGACCAGTTGCTGGCGGTGCGCCACGCGTCGTAGCCGAACTCGCCCGACTGCGAGAAGCGCGTCACCATCGGCGTGCCGTCGAAGTTGGCGGAGACCGGCGTCAATCCGGTCTTCGGATTCGCAGCGTGGACGAAGAAGGCGCGGCTGGCTCCCGCGGCGCGCTCCCAGAACTCGCGGTCCTGCTTCGGTCCCCAGCGCGCCCACAGCTCATAGAACGCGGGCAAATGATACGACGGATCGGTGAACGGGTGCGGCATGATCTCCGGCACGAAGAGGATCATCGGCGGATCGGCGTGCATCATGGGGCCCACCGAGTGCGGGCCGTATTTTCCCGGCGCGGTAATCACAGGCCGGTGCACCATCGCGGTGAGCAGCTTGTCGGCTTCGGCCTGGTAGTTGTAGATTCCCTGCCCGCTGCCCCAGCGATTGGCCGCAAACAAAAGTGCCATGGCGAAGTAGGATTCGCCGTCGGGCGCCGCGCCCTCGGAGTTGTGCGTGCCATCGGTCTTGCAGGACCAGGCGAAGAACTGGTAGCTGGGCGCTTTGGGGTCGCTGATGTACATATACGTTTTCGCCCAGTTCCAGATGGCGTCGAACTCGCGCTTCCGGTTCAACTCGACGGCGATCATCATGCCGTAAGACATGCCTTCAGTCCGCACGTCGTGGTTGGCCCAGTCGGTGACGTACATCAGCGGGCCGTTGGCGTTGCTGCCCGCGTCAAAGGCGATGGCCTGCGTCTGCGGGTCGCCGTGGAAGAGCTGCTGAAAGGCGGCTTCAATCTTTTTGTGCACGGCTTTTTCGGAGTAGCCGGCCTCGACAAAGAGGTTGCGGTAATGGCCGGTTGCGTAAGCGCCGGAGCCGTCGGCGGGCGCGGACTGGGCCTGCGCCGCGCCGGCAAGCGCCGCGGCAATCCACAAAAGCGGCAAGGCTCTACCAATGCGCATTCTTCTGTTTTCTCCCGATAAAAAGCGATTTATCTCGTATGGGTCCGCGCCAGGATGGTATCGCGCCTGTTGCCTGCGTGGCAAATGCGCCTGCTGTCCCGTCTCTATAGTTCGCATCCTAAATGCACTGTCATCCTGAGCGCAGTTTGGCGCGTAGTTTGCGCCAAACGGAGTCGAAGGATCTGCAGTTGCTTTTGCAGTTGTCGTTGCTTTTGCCGTTGCTTTTGCCTTTGCCGTTGCTTTTGCCTTTGCCTCTCGCCCGCACCAGCGCCACAAGGGGTGCCCCATCCATCGCGCTTTTTGCGATGGGTGGGATAGCATCAAGCCCCGTCCGCAACACTCCGCCAACCTGCTAACCAGTGTCCTGTCCCTAAAGTTCGTATCATCAATACACCGTCATCCTGAGCGTAGTTTGGCGCGTATTTCGCGCCAAACGCAGGTAGGATCTGCCGTCGCTTTTCGCGAATTACGCCAGGAACTTCGGAGACACCACACTAGCTTCCACGAACAAATGCCGTTTGTCAGCGCGGTTTTTCCGCCACTGCGGCTTCCGTGGCCAGCCGTGCCAGTTGCCGAAAGGTCTCGCGCAGCTCCGGCGGGCTGTGCACGACGATTCTGCGCCCCATGCTGAGCAGCATCCCGGCAAACATCTCCAGGCGGTCGCGGCCGCAGCGCAGGCGCGTGCCGTTCTCCTGCGCTTC
>JASHPD010000016.1 GCA_030038315.1 Acidobacteriaceae bacterium | reverse complement strand
GGAAGCTCGTCTGTCAGGACTCAGGTCCGAGCACTTTTGGACAATAAGAAGGTTATTATCATGTAAGCTAAAGAAAATAAAGAGCGGGAGTAGTTCAGTGGCAGAACGTCAGCTTCCCAAGCTGAATGTCGCCGGTTCGATCCCGGTCTCCCGCTCCAATCAAATCAGCGCCTTCCGAAAACTCCTCTTAGTCCCGTACTCCAAATGTACTCCATCCACATCACCAGCAGCCTTTTCTCAAGCTGATTAACAGCGGGCAGACGACTTGCGATCGGCGTCTGGCGATAGACGTTCTGGCTGACATAGAGCGCATGGCCGCACTGGTCGGCCATCAGCTTTCCGTCGATGCCGAGATCGCCCATCAGCGTCAAATATATCCGCCGCATCACCTGGAAGTTCGCCTAGGCAAGACTGACCTTGGCGAGCTTAGGTTTGATGTTGCGGTTCCAGCAGTTCTCCTTCGACATCGGTGTGGTCAGCTTCTCCGACGGAAACACCCAGGCATCGTCGTCCGTGACGAGTGAGATCGCTCGCCACGAGTTGATTTCCTCGACGAGCCCTTCGGACAAAGCTGCATGCCGAACTGACAGCCTCGTCTTCGGAGTATCGATGAGCCCACGATAAATGCGTTGACGGATGCGCTCGATGCCTGGAGAACGAAAGCCGGATCTCTGAACGGCGCCATTGATTTTGAGCCAGACGAGGTTGCTGGTTCATTGAGAGTTCTCATGCCCGGGTGGTAGCATCACTGCACCCTCCCCGGAAGGGATAACCTCTCTGATTCCTGCAAGCGTGCGGTATTGCCGTCGCATAAACCGTGCATCATTTTGGACTCTTCTCTGCCTGCTTCCTGTTCTCGCAGCGCGGGCGCAGTCCGGCTTTGCCTCATCTCCGAATGTGCGCGATCTCCAGCAACAGGTTACGGAACTGACCGTGCGGCTCAGCTCTACTGGGTATCTGCTCAGCGCCGGGCCGCAGTTCGGCCAGCAGGACGACATCACCGTGCTTACGCTTACCTCCACTTCCGCCGAGGCTCTGCATGCGTAGGATCGCGATACTGCTTCTGGCTATGGCTACGACTGCCCCTCCGTTCCTGCGCGCCCAATCCATGCTCGCCGCGCAACCTGTCCTCCGCTACCACTACGGCGACAATCCCGCCTGGGCCGACCTCGGCTTTAACGACGGTGCGTGGCCAACAGCCCGGGACGGCAGCTTCCCCGCGCCGGCCAACGAGTCCGACGGCTTCTTCTGGGTTCGAGCCCGCATTGCAGTCCCGGCCGACGTCGCCGGTCCGCTTGCTATCGGATCACAAACATTCGACGGATCCCCCCATGTGCAGGAAGTATGGGTCAACGGCCGCCTCGTCGGCCGCTACGGCGACTTTCCTCCTCATGCCAACCCGCTCATCCCGCCCCAGATTCTGGTCTTCGACATTCCCGCGGACGTGGCGCAGCCCGGCTCCATGGCTATCGTCGCCCTGCGCACATGGAATGAGCCGGTAAATTGGAGTGAGAGCCTGGTGCAGCGCCATCCCGATCCGGTCAAGGCGAATTTCTCCATCGGCAGCGCGCCCCTTTTGCATGTGCTGGCCGCGGAATCCCAGGATCGCGCTTGGCTACAGTTCTGGCCGCAGTTCTGCATCAACCTCCTCTTTATCATGATGGGACTCTGCGTGCTTGCGCTCGGCGTCTGGGCGCGCGACCGCAGGCTCCTGCTCTGCGCGCTCTGGCTGGTGACGCTGCCGGTGTTTCTCGTCTTCCGCCCGCTGCCCTCGCTGCTTGCAGGCTGGCGCGCGCCCATGCTCAATACGGCATTCTTTGTCGTAAACGCCATCGGCATGTGCGTCGTAGTTGAGTTCATCTGGACGGTGCAGGAATTCCGCGATCGTATCTTCCGCTCTGCCGCCCACCTTTGCTGGATCGGGCTGACCATTGGAGGTGTTTTCTCTTTCAACTGGATGCACCCCGGCGCGCTCACTTCGGCAGGGAGACTTACATTGGTATGGTTGCTGTTCGCGTTCAACGTGATTACTAGCGGGGCAGACCTGGTGGCGCTCGCCGGCCGGGGAAGGAATCGCCCCATAGCCGCGGCCATGCTCCTCATCAGCGTCAGCTATTTCCTTGGAATCGCGGGGAATCCTGCCCGCTTCGACTTGCTGGGAATCGACTTCTTCGCAACGGCTTTCTATCTCTCCACAATCTTCATTGCCATCCTGTTGATGTGGCAAACGTGGACCGCCTGGCACAAGGCCGAGGGCCTCCGCATCGAATTTTCCGCCGCGCGCAAAGTCCAGCAGCGACTCGTTCCTGATGCGCTGCCCTACATCGACCGCTTCCGCCTCGAAGCCGCTTACATTCCCGCCGCCGAAGTCGGCGGCGACTTCTACCAAGTCTTTCCGCAAATCGACGGCTCAGCATTGGTCGTCATCGGCGATGTCAGCGGCAAAGGCCTCAAGGCCGCCATGACAGGCGCTCTTGTCATCGGTGCGCTGCGAAACATGGCGCAGGATAATCTGCCCCCGTCCCAGATACTCAATCGCCTGAACGCCCAGCTCGCCGCCTCCTCGGACGGCGGCTTTGTCACCTGCCTCGCCGCTCACGTCGCGTCCAACGGCGTGCTCACCCTGGCCAATGCCGGCCATCTTTCGCCATATCGAAACCATGAAGAGGTTCCTGTCGAGCCGGGCCTGCCGCTCGGTGTGACAGGCGACGTCGATTACGCAGAGTCTACCTTCATGCTTATCCACGGCGAAACGCTAACCTTTCTTTCCGACGGCGTTGTAGAAGCGCAGAACGCCCAGGGCGAGCTTTTTGGCTTCGAACGTACGCGTTCCATCAGCAGCCAGCCCGCTGAACAAATCGTCGCCGCAGCACAGCAATTCGGACAACAGGACGACATCACCGTGCTTACCCTGACCTTCACTCCTGCCGAGGCCTCCCATGCTTAAGCTCGCTCTCTCGTTCGTACTGCTTCTGCCTGTCCTGGCGCCCGGACTCCACGCACAGCCGTCCGCGTCTCCGCAGCCGATCATCACGATTCCCCAGTCGAGCTGTGTTGTGCACTCCGGCGATGACTCCGCCTGGGCTGCTGCCGATGTCGACACATCCGGCTGGCAGCTCCTCGCGCAATTCAGCCCCTCCGGCAAAGACACCGTCTTCTGGGTCCGCTGCGCCGCCAATCAGGATCTCGCAGCTTTGCCCGATCCGGCCATCCAGGTGCTGAATGTCTACGCGGGAACCGTCTGGGTCAACGGTCAGCAGGTCGGCGTGATCGAGTTCGGCCCCGGATCGGCAACACACAAATCCGCAGCCGGGTTGACTTTGGCTCTGTCCACCGCCGCCAGCCCGGTTCGCTCGATTGCCATTCGCTGCCTCCTTACGCGCGTAGGCTGGGCCCATAACTATCGACCCGCTCTCGCCCGTCTCGGTATCCGCGAGTCGCTGATCGATTACCAAATTGCCGAGGCACACCGTTTCCCCGACGGTCTGCTTCCCGCCTACTCTTTGTTCCTGCTCGTTGGCGCCTCCGGGATATTTCTCCTCTGCCTCTATTTCTACGACCGCTCGCAGCTTCCGGCGCTCTGGCTCGCTCTCTATTGCTTGCCCGCCGGGTTCTTTCGAATCAATTCTTACTTGTACTCCCTGGCGCCGTCCACTCCAGATACCGTCCTGATGCTCTGGTCGACCCTGTCCACCTTCAGCGACTGGTTTGCCGTTTTGTTTTTCTTCTCCATTGCGCAGCGGCGAATGCCCAGGGTTTACTGGATTGTCTTTGCGGCCATCTGTTACTTCGTGATCGGGACCAATCTGCCCCTGATCCTTCCTGCGAGCTGGGCGCTTCCCGTCTCGCTTTTCATGCTGAAAACGCTCGACCTTACCCAGGCAATGCAGAGCTTCGCCTTCACCGCCCCGCTGGTGGCGTTCTGGCCGCTCCACCGCCTGCGCGGCTGGCGCAGAACTCTGTTCCTCGTCTGTCTACTCTGGTCCCTGACCGAGTTCTTCTTTGAGTACCAGGGCGATTTGTTCCATCTCGCATGGACAAGCCCGGTCCAGAATTTCGTGGCGCTGGCGAATCTGCTCGTCATCGCCGCCCTGGTTGCGATCATCTTCCGGAATCAGAAAACCGTGGCGCTGGAGCGGGCAAGGCTGGGCACCGAGATCGAATCCGCCCGCCAGGTCCAGAGCCGGCTCGTTCCGGCGGTGCTGCCCGCTCTGCCCGGCTTCCGCCTCGATGCCGCTTATCACCCCGCGGCCGAAGTCGGCGGCGATTTCTACCAGATTTTTCCGCAGCCGAACGGCTTCGCGCTCATCGTCATCGGCGATGTGAGCGGCAAAGGCCTGAAAGCCGCGATGACCGGCACGCTGGCTCTCGGAGCTCTGCGCACGCTCGCCGAAGACAATTTGTCCCCCGCGCAGATACTTTCCCGCCTGAACGCCCAGCTCGCCGCCTCCTCGGACGGCGGCTTCGTCACCTGCCTCGCCGCCCGCATCGCCCCCGACGGCACGCTTACGCTGGCCAATGCCGGCCATCTTTCGCCATATCGAAACCAGGAAGAGGTTCCTGTCGAACCGGGCCTGCCGCTCGGTGTGACAGGCGACGCCGATTACGCAGAGTCCACCTTCATGCTTATCCACGGCGAAACGCTGACCTTTCTTTCCGACGGCGTTGTAGAAGCGCAGAACGCCCAGGGCGAGCTTTTTGGCTTCGAGCGCACGCGTTCCATCAGCAGCCGGCCCGCTGAACAAATCGTCGCAGCAGCACAGCAATTCGGACAACAGGACGACATCACCGTTGTTACGCTGTCGTTCTCCACAACTCCACCGCAGGCGCTGCATCCTGCAAGCTGCTAGCTCGAAAACAGCCGTCCGCCGTACAATGCAGGCGTTCCCCGCACAGAGAGGTTGAAAACAGGCTGGTGAGAGATTGGAAGAGCCATTTGCGCTTTACTGCTGTTTTTGCGGCCGGCTTTTTGCTCATGGCCCCGGCTGCCTTTGCAGCTCCCCAGGCTGCGAACGACACTCTCCGGCAACTGAGCCTCCGCAATCTTCAGCCCGACTTCCTGGATGGTTTCCTCGTTCTCGCCGTGCTGGTGTTCGCTATATCGGCAGGGAGCATCATCGCATGGTGGAATGCGCGCCACATTTCCATCTTCCGCACGCTGGCCGCGTACATGTTCACCATCGCCCTGGTCGATTTCGTCGATTTTCGCGGTCTTTCGTGGGAATGGATTCCGACAACCATCGCCTGCGGACTCGGCATCGAGCTCTTTGCGGAGGCGCTGCGCATTCCCAAGCGTCCCTGGATATGGATCTCCCGCCTTGTCTGGATTGCGCTGCTGGGTATTGGCTTCTTTGCGGGCTTGGATTGGTACCATCACCAGTTGCTTGAGCTGTGGGCTTTGCGCCTGACGCTGTTTCCCAGCCTGGTTCTTGTCGTCATTGGCATCTGGCGCGGCGGGCGCCGCGAACGCCTGATGAGTATTCCGCTGGCGCTGATAGTTCTGGCCTATCTGCCAACTCTTCCGGAGATACGGATGTTCGCCCATGTGCCCTTTGGGTTCGTGGCGTTCGGCTGGCTGTGGCAGTGGGGCGAATGCGTCCAGATCCTGCTCGGCGCAGTCATCTTCAACGTCTTTCTCCGGGAGTTGTTTGCGGACCAGCGGGAGAAACAGCGCCTGCTGAATGAAGTCGAGGCGGCGCGCATCGTGCAGCAGGTTCTCATCCCGGAGGCGATTCCAACGGTGCCCGGGTTTCGCACGGTAGCTGTCTATAAGCCATTCGGCGAGGTGGGCGGCGACTTCTTTCAGATTCTTCCTGCAAAGAACAACGGCGTATTGATTGCGATTGGGGACGTGAGCGGCAAGGGCGTGCCGGCCGCCATGACGGTTGCGCTTCTGGTGGGCACATTCCGCACTCTGGCTCACTACACGGAAAGCCCGGGAGAGATTCTGGCGGCAATGAACCAGAGGATGCTGGGGCGATCGAATGGCGGTTTTACCACGTGCCTGGTACTGCGCGTGGATGCAAACGGTGCCCTTACCGCGGGCAATGCAGGACATCTTCCGCCCTACCTCGACGGAAAGGAACTGGGACTCGATAGCGGATTGCCGCTCGGTCTGTCGGCTGGCGCCGCTTACGCCGAATCGTGCTTCCGGTTGGCTACGGACTCAACCCTCACGCTTCTTACCGACGGGGTGGTTGAAGCGCGTAACTCTGAAGGCGAACTCTTCGGCTTTGACCGCACAGCATCGATCACATTGCAATCCGCCGACGAGATTGCCGGCGCAGCTCAACAGTTCGGCCAGGAGGACGATATCACCGTGCTGACTCTCACATTTGCAGGAGCGCCCGCCCGTGCGTAAACTTCTTCTCTTTCTTCTCGCAGCCGCGCCCGCACTCACAGCGCAGCCGGTCATCACGCCCGCGCCCCAGCAGTGCGTCTGGCGCGCGGGCGACAACCCAGCCTGGGCCGCGCCGTACCTCGATGAATCCGGCTGGCAGCCGTACTCGTCCTGGAAGCTCAACCCCTCCGAGCCGCGCATCTGGATTCGTTGCCACGCGGACCTTTCTCCGCTCAGCCGCATGGATCGGCCCGCGATTCAGGTAACGCTCGCGGCGGCTTATCAGCTTTACATCAATGGAAAATCCGTTGGCATCGCGGGCAACCTGCGCAGCGGGCAGTTCAGCCTGAGCATCGTCCGCACGCATCTGCTGGCGCAAACCGCGGTGAGCGCTCAGCCTTCCGTCATCGCCTTGCGGATTGCCTATCGTTACTCAGATCCCACCCAGATTGTGAGTGATCTTTCTGCGGGAATCGCTGCCGGCGATGCGGAAGCCCTGAACTGGCGACGCAGTAATCTCGTTCAGGAGCAACTCCCCGCAGCGCTCCGCAACCTGGTCTGGTACGGCGCCGTGGGCGTGATCGGCCTCGTGCTGCTCGCGCTGTTTCTCTATGATCGCAGCCGCCGCGAGGTGCTGATTCTCGGCATCGCCTACCTGAGTACCGCGGGCATCTTCGTAACCTTTTTCCTGAAAGCAACACTGGCGGATATCCCAGCCGCAGCGGTAATCACGGCGCTCCTGGCAACAGCAGTCGTTGCTTCTCTTGCGCAAATCTGGTTTCCCTTCGCCGCTGCGCAACGCCGCGTGCCCCTTTTGTTCTGG
>JASHPD010000156.1 GCA_030038315.1 Acidobacteriaceae bacterium | reverse complement strand
TCTGACTTGAGAAGGCGGATGACAAAGTATGCGGTGAGCACCCACCAGAAGAGATCGAAGGAGGTGTATTGAAACTCCGTGGCGGTGGCGTTGGAGGGTAGGGAGAGCGCTACGGCGAATGAGGCGAAGACCTGCGCTAGGCGGTTGCCGCCGAGGTCGCGGGCCATGAGGCCGCTGAGAAGGACGACTGCGGTTTGCGCGAGGACGGAAAAGAGGCGCAGGCCGGTGAGCGAAAGGCCGAAGAGGCCCATGCTGATGTGCTCGACGAAGGGCGTAAAAGGCGGATAGGCTACGAAGCCCCAGTCGAGGTGCTTGGCGTCGTAGAGGAATTGCAATTCGTCGCGGTGGAAGCCGTAGCGGCCGTTGGTGAAGATGTGCAGGAGGGCGAATGCCGCGGCGATGGTGAGAAGCAGGAGGGTGGTTCCGCGCTCGGAGTGGGTGGGCGGCGCTGCGCTCTGTGCGACGGCGGGTGATGACATGAATCCTCCGCGATGATGTGTAGCTTGATACGGCGCGGGGTGGAGGAATGTTCCCTTTTAGCGGGTGAGCCGCGCTGCGCGCGATGGCGAGTTGGCAGGTTAGCGGGGCGGGTTGAGGTTCTTGCTATTCCACCCTTGCGACAAAAACAACTCCGCCGCAAGGATGGGGCACCCACGATGTGCTGGTGCGGGCGAAAAGCAAATCCTTCCCTCCGCCTGAAAAACGGCTACGGTCAGGATGACACGGTTGTGGGGAGATGAGCAGGCTACGGTCAGGATGGCGCCGTTGTTGGGAGGATGGGGTCTTACGATTCCGGATTTACTCGCGCAGGAGGGGCTTTGTGCCCAGGTTCTTATGCTCGGGCTGTATGTTTGCGTACTTGTCGCCGTCCATCTGCAAGGGGTTTTGGGGCGAGGGCGGACAGGATTGGCAGGCGCGCAGATCGTTCATGATTTCGGCGCGGTCGCGGGCGTACTGGCTGGCGAGGCGCGTGAGCGCGTAGGTGATGATGTCGGAGTGGTGCAGGTTGGCGAAGGCCGGGTCGCGGCGCATGTTGAGCCAGAGGCGATGGACGAGCTGCACGTCTTCCGGGCCGAGGTTAGGCGCGTGCGGGCCGATGTAGAAGGCTTTGAACTGGCCGCTGGGCTCGACGATGTAGAAGTTGAACTGGCGCTTGGGCTCGGGTAAGGCTTCCCATGCCTGGCCGAGATGGTAAGCCTGCTCTTCGGCGGTCATTTTCGTAGAGACGCCGGAGACAACGGAGTCGATGTCGAGGGAGTTGGCGCTTTGCGCGAGGGCGGCGAAGATGTCGCCGGCGGGAACGACGAGGAGCGAGACGGTTTTGCCGAAACTCTCGGCGACGGAGATGGCTTTGGTGAAGAGCATCTGCTCGTGCTCGGTGAAGCTCTGCTCTCCGGGCATGATGAACTCAGGCCCGCCGACGGCCATGATGCGGGCGTTGAGCACGACTACGTCCTGCTCGTCGCCGGAGTTGCGCGCCAGAGCCCACTTGAGCGCGAAGGGATTGGAGACGTCGCGCATGGTGACCATGACTCCGCCGGGGCGGATGCCGATGGAGGCGCGGCTGACTTTTTCCTGGTGCTCCAGTTGGAAGTGGTCCTTCATCTGCCGGGCGGTGAGCGCGTGCTTGCGCATGTTGCTGCGCTCGGAGATGGCGAAGATGATGAAAAAGACGATGGTGAAGGCGACGCCGCTGATGGTAGCCACGGATTTGGTGAAGAGATTGACCGTGGCCACGGTGAAGAGCACGAGAAAGACCGAGATCACGCCGATGGGGATTTCGGTCTTGCCGATGCGGATGTTGGGCGGAACCTTCCAGCCGCGCTCGCCTTTGTATTGCCAGCGCAGGACGAGCATGGCGAGCGAGTTGAAGGTGAAGGACCAAATGACGCCAAAGGCATAGGCCTCGCCGAGGGTGTCCACGTTGCCCATGGTGACGAGGATGGTGAACATCTGGAGGCCGAAGACGAGATTGACGATGCGGTAACTGGTGCCGAAGCGCTTATGCGGCTTGCGGAACCAGTCGGTGAGCACGCCGTCTTCCGCCACGCGCATGAGCACGCCGGTGGAGCCGATGATGGAGGTGTTGATGGCTCCAGAGAGAATGAGGAAGCCGACGGCAACGACAAAGATGCGGAAGACGATGCGCAGGATAATGGGGCCGGACATGAACATGGCCAGGCCGGCGATGAGGTTGTCCTGATAGATGTGCGTGCGCTGGTAGGTGGGAATCAGGATGGAGGCGAGGAGCGTTACGCCGCCGGTGAAGATAAGGCTGTAAATGGCGATGACGATGGCGGCGCGCTTGAGATTCTTGAGCTTGGGGTGCTCGATTTCCCGGTTGACCTGAGCGAGGGTTTCCTCGCCGCTCATGGCCAGAATGGAGTGGCCGAAGGCCATGAGGATGCCGAAGAGGCCAATGAGCGGGACGAGCTTTGTGCCTTTGAGGAAGCCGAGGGCATCGCTGCTGAAGTGCAGGTTTGCCGGTGTGGGCGCGGGCGGAAGGCTGATGCTGGCGGGATTGACCGCGTACCGGTGCGCGATGGAGTAGAGGCCCCAGAGGATGAGAACAACCACCATGACGGTGGTGATCTGCATGACGCGGAGAGCTTTGTCGCTGGACTCCTCGATGCCTTTGATGTTCTGCCACCAATAGTAAATGGTTACAATGGCGGCAAAAAGAGCAGAGGTGTGGTTGACGTCGAACTGGTAGATGGCGCCCTGCGGGGCGATGAGCGCGGCGGGGAGCCAGTGGTGGTTGTTGGCGACCACCATCATTTCGTTCATCAGGCCCACGATGTACTGGCCGGCGGAGACGCCGGAGATGGGGCCGGTGAGGATGTAGTCGAACATGAGCGCCGAGACGCTCACCTTGGCGAAGGTTCCGCCGAGGGCTTCCTTGACGACGCGGTAGACGCCGCCGCGGGTGAACATGGAACAGCTTTCGACGTAGACTGCGCGGACGGCGAAGCTGAAGAGCATGATGCCGAGGATGAACCAGGGCGCAGCGGCTCCAATGGCGTGCTCGGCGATGCCGCCGGCATAAAAGGCTGAGGAGCCTAAGTCATTGAGAACAATGGCGGCGGCACGCCAGAAAGAAATGAAGGTGAGCATCACGGAGGATGCCACAATCAGCCGCACGCGGTCAGGTGGAGGAGCTACGGTCGTTCGAGATGAGGCCATGACGAAAGCGCCGGCTTAAGCGCCGGCATATAAAATCTCACGGGCGAACCAACCAGCGCGCGCCCTTGGTGAGGATAGAGCGGTTCGGCGCGGGTGTCAATGATGGGATTGGGGTGAGAATTGGCCGCTTGCGAGAGGTTGGTTTCAGAATGGTTAGTCTTTCCCGAAGAGTTCTTTGCTGTCCTCGACAAAGCTGATGAGGATGACGACGGTCGAGCCGGCCAGACCGACGAAAAAGAGGACTTCGAGAAAGCGCATGGCGAAGATTGCAAGAGCCATGCGCTTATTCTAGCGCGGAAATGGATTTGGCGTAGAGAATTACGGTTTTTGAGTCAGCTTGAAAGGCAAAACCTCAGGGGCTGAAGCCCCATCCAATTTTCGGCAAATTACGGCACGGCTAAAGCCGTGCCCTTTCAAAGCAGTAACCAAATTTTAGAGGGTGCGAGAGATCAGCGTTCCGCTACTTGGTCGAGGAGATGGAAGAACTCGGGGAAGCTGATGGCGGCGGATTCTGCGCCCTGGATGA
>JASHPD010000155.1 GCA_030038315.1 Acidobacteriaceae bacterium | reverse complement strand
GGCATCTGGCGCATCTCCAGCCTCAACCTCAACATCAGCTTCTGGGACGCCGCCAGTTGGCGCGTCATCATGGTCCTCGGTATGCCGTTCCTCTTCGTGCCCATCAGCGTCATGTCCTACGTAGGCGTGCCGCAGGAGAAAAACAACGAAGTCTCCGGCCTCACCGCGCTCGCCCGCAACATCGGCGGCAGCCTCGGTATCTCCTTCATCAGCACCATGCTCGTCCGCCGCGCACAGGTGCATCAGCACTATCTCGCCGCCAACGTCTATCCGGGTTCGGCCAACTACGGCATACTCAATCACGGACTCAGCGGGGTGATGCAACACCAGAGCTACTCCGCTGCTGAAGCCGCCAGCCGTTCCATGGCGCAGATCTACAACAGCATGGTGCAGCAGGCAAACATGCTTGCCTACATCGACACCATCCACGTCCTCGTCATCCTGACCGTTTGCCTTATCCCCATCGGCTACCTGATGAAGAAGCCCCGCTACCGCTCCAAACAAGCCGCTCCTGTCGAATAGAGCAATTCAACCAAAGACATGGATAAGCGCCATTATGCAGATGACGCACCCAAGTCCACGGATGGGTAGGCCGGGGATTTATCCCCGGCAATCAGTCGAGCAAAGTGAGTCGGGGCTTTAGCCCCTGAGGTATGCTTTTGCGACTTGCCGCATCTGCTGCAGAATGGCGCGGATAAGGCCGTGCCGCTAAATCTTTTCGAGGTTGGCGAATTTTTCCATCAGCTTCTTCATCCCGTGCCGCGTAAACATCACGGTCAGCTTGGCGTCTTCTCCGTCGCCTTCGCGCATCAGCACCGTGCCCTCGCCATATTTGCTATGCCGCACGCGCTGTCCCTTCTTGAGCCCGGCCGCGCCGCTTGGCTCCGGCAAATCCATCGCCGGCCGGGCAAACGAGCCCGGCTTGCCCGCCCCGCTCTTGCCGCCGAAAAACCGCGCAATGTTGTCGAGGGAGCTCCCATCGGACCGTCCCGTGCCAAAGCTCTTGCCGCCGCTCTTGTTGGCAGCGCCGCCATAGCTGCTTTTAGCGCTGGCTCCAGCCTTAGCCCCATAGCTATAAGAAAGCCGCGGCGTTTCCTGGCTCTCATCCTCGTAATTAAAGTGCCGCTCGCCAAAATCATCGCCCCGCTGCCCAGAACCCAGCCCAGAACCCAGTCCCGAGCGATAACCGGACGAGCCACCCCACGCCGCCGAGCGCGGGCTGAGATTCTCCATCAGCGGCAGCGGAATCTCCTCCAGAAACCGCGAAGGAATCGTCTGCTCCGGCGCGTCGTTCCCATAGCGCCGCCGATAATGCGCCCGCGTCAGGATCAGCGTATTCATCGCCCGCGTCATGCCCACGTAACAGAGCCTGCGCTCCTCCTCAAGCTCCTCCGGATTGTTCAGCGTGCGCGAGTGCGGAAAAAGTCCTTCCTCCATGCCGGCCAGAAACACCAGCGGAAACTCCAACCCCTTCGCCGCGTGCAGCGTCATCAGCGTCACGCGCGCCTCCGGGTCGAACTGGTCCGCATCGGAGGCCAGCGCCGCATGATCCAGAAAATCCGCCAGCGTCTCTCCGCGCACCTCGGCATCATGCGCCGCGTTCGCCAGTTCCTTCAGGTTTTCAATCCGGCTGAAAGCCTCCGGCGACCCTTCAGATTCAAGCGCCTTGATATACCCCGAGCGGTCAATGAGGAACCGAATCAGCTCCGGCAGCGTAGCCGCATCGCCCGGCGCGCGAAAGGCGCTCCGCGCTTCTGCATTCTGGTCGGCATTCGCGTTTTCTCCGGCATCCTGCTTCGGCATCTTCAAAAACGGCTTCTTCGCATCCTTCTTCGCTTCCGCGGCAAACGGCGAAAAGCTCGTCAGATCCAGCAGCGGCATCTGCGCCGCATCCGCGTCGTCATTTCCATCCCCGTCGTTCATCCCAAAGCCAAAATCCGTGCCCTCGTCACTCGCAGCTTCCGCTTCAGCCGCGCCAAAGCCAAACCCCGTGTTCCCTTCCTCGACAGCCTCGGACGCTGCCTGAACGGCCAGTCCACCGGCAAAATCCGGGTCCATCATCGCCTGCGCATCCAGCATCAGTTGCCGGAACGACTCCAGCGCCATCAGCGCCCGCGTCGGAATCAGCTTGTCCCGAATCGCCGCGCCAATCGCCTCCCACGTCGAAGAGTTCGTCTCCAGCGCAATCCTCTCCAGCGTAGCCAGCGTCGTCGCGCCAATCCCGCGCGCCGGCGTATTAATCACGCGCTGCAGCGCCATCGAGTCATGCGGATTCCGCACCAGCCGCAGATAACTGAGCAAATCTTTAATTTCCGCGCGCTCATAAAAGCTGAAGCCGCCCACCATCGTGTACCGCACGCCATACCGTCGCAGCGCCTCTTCAATCAGACGCGACTGCGAGTTGGTGCGATACAGCACCGCGCACTTGCCTTCCTCACCCTCGCTGCCCTCTTCCGAGCCTGTCTCGCGCAGAAATTTCTGAATGCGATCGGCAATGTACAGCGCCTCATTCTCGCCATCCGGCGCGTCATAGTACCCAATCAGCGAACCGCCCTGCCGGTCCGTCCACAGCTTCTTGCCCTTGCGCCGCAGGTTATTCGCCACAACCGCTCCGGCAGCCTCAAGAATGTTCTGCGTCGAGCGATAGTTCTGTTCCAGCCGAACAATCTTCGCGTTCGGAAAATCCTTCTCAAACTCCAGAATGTTCCGGATATCAGCGCCGCGCCACGAGTAAATGCTCTGGTCCTCGTCGCCCACCGCGCAAACGTTCTTCGCCTCGCCCGCCAGCAGCTTCATCATCTCGTACTGCGGCCGGTTCGTGTCCTGGTACTCGTCCACAAGCAGGTAGCGATACTTCCGCTGATAGCGCTCCCGCGTCTCCGCGGAAACCTTCAGCAAACGCATCGCCTCCAGCAGCAGGTCGTCAAAGTCCAGCGCGTTATTCTTCCGCAGCTCAGCCTTGTACTGCTGGTAAATATGCGCAATCCGCTCCGTCCCCGCGTCCTTCGAATCGAGATAAAACTCCTGCGGATCGACCATGTGATTCTTGGCCCACGAAATCTTCCCCAGCACCGTGCGCGGCGTAAGCTGCTTGGTGTCCAGCCCCATCCGCCGCATAATCTGCCTCACAATGTTCTGCTGGTCGTTCTCGTCATAAATCGCAAACGAGCGCGTCAGCCCGTCATTTCCCACAACGGGGTCCCCAGCGGCGGGTCCATGCCGTTGGGGTGTTCGCAGCGCCTCAATATCGCGCCGCAGAATCCGCACGCAGAGCGAGTGAAAGGTCGAAATCAGCGGCTTCGCCAGCGTGAAGTGCCCCAGCAGCCGCTCCACGCGCTCGGCCATCTCCGTCGCGGCCTTATTGGTAAAGGTCACGGCAAGAATCGAGTCCGCCGCAACGCCTTTTTCCTGGATCAGCCACGCGATGCGGTTGGTAATCACGCGCGTCTTGCCCGAGCCCGCTCCGGCAAGAATCAGCAGCGGCCCTTCGGTCGTTTCCACGGCTTCGCGCTGTTGAGGGTTCAGTTTGGCGGCAAGCGACGTCAAAGCAAAAATCCGGCGGGAAGAATCCTTCTTCCAGTCTACCCGTTGCCGAGTGCGGAAGAAATCTTCGCAATTCGCCTGCGCGCAACAAGCTATCCTGTCTCCACATGGATAACTCCAACTCCGTTCCTCGCCGCGTCGCCGTTTACTGCGCCTCCGCCCTAGGAACCCATCCCGCCTACCGCGCCGAAGCTGAAGCCCTGGGCCGTGCCATCGCGACCGCCGGCCTCAGCCTCGTCTACGGCGGCGCAAACTCCGGCCTCATGGGCGCCGTCGCCGACTCGGCCCTCGTCGGCGGAGCCGAAGTCATCGGTGTCCTGCCCGCCGTGCTCGCGGACCGCGAGATCGCCCACGCCGGCCTTACGCGCATCGAGCTCGTCGGCTCCATGCACGAGCGCAAAGCGCGCATGGTCGAGCTGGCCGACGCCTTTCTCGTCCTGCCCGGCGGCTACGGCACGCTCGACGAACTGCTCGAAGTCGTAACCTGGGCTCAGCTCAAAATTCACACCAAGCCCTGCATCCTCATCAACACGCAGGGCTACTGGAACGGCCTGCTCCAGTTCCTAGACTCCGCAGTGAACGAAGGTTTTATCAAGCCGCGGTACCGCGCCCTGCTGCAAGTCGCGGCAAATGCGGAAGAAGCGGTCTCCATCGCGGCCCTTACGAGCTGATTTTTTCATCACGCGGGCACACGCAACAAGGCCGCCAGCAGTTCGCGTGTATACTGCGCTCGGTGCGGGGGTGTGCGTGAAACGTGCAATTTTGCTGGCTCTGGCAGTGATTCCGGTCGCAATGAATCTCGACGCGCAGAATGCGAAGGGAGCTTCTACGCAAAAGGATGTGGAGGCGCGTATTCAGGCTGTCGAGTCCTGTCTGCTGCCGCCGGTTCTGGTTGAGGGCGAGCCGAAGCCATGCACGCCGCTGTTGAAGCGCATGGCGGAACTGCATGTTACCGCGGTCAGCATTGCCGTGGTTCACAACGGCGCAATTGAGTGGGCGCGCGGGTACGGGGTTCGGCAGATTGGTGGAGAGCCGGTCAACACGGAAACGCTCTTTCAGGCCGGCTCCATCAGCAAGCCGGTCGCGGCATTGGGAACGCTTCACCTCGTGGAACAGGGCAAGCTCTCGCTCGACTCGGACATCAATGCGAGCCTGACGAGCTGGAAGGTGCCACCGAGTGCCGCAGCTCCGGGTGCTGTGGTAACACTGCGCGAGTTGCTGACTCACACGGCCGGCATGACGGTTCATGGCTTTCCGGGGTACGAGGCGGGAGCGCCCGTTCCCACTCTGGTGCAGGTGTTGAACGGCGAGAAGCCGGCGAACACGGACCCGATCCGGGTGGACAGCGTGCCGGGAAAAACCTGGCGGTATTCCGGCGGCGGATTCACGGTAATGCAGCAGGCGGTTCTGGGCGTGGTGAAGGAGCCATATCCGAAGTTTCTGCATGACACCGTGCTGGCGCCGATTGGAATGACACACAGCACCTACGAGCAGCCGCTGCCGCAGGCGATGACGGGCAATGTGGCAACGCCCTATGAGGCGGATGGAACACCGGTAAAAGGAGGGCCGCACACCTACCCGGAGATGGCTGCGGCGGGATTGTGGACTACGCCCTCGGACATTTGCCGCTACATTCTCGAAGTCGAGAATTCGCTCGCGGGCAAGGCCAATCACGTGCTCTCGCCGGCGATGACGCGGCAGATGCTGACGCCGGGGATTGGCGGCTGGGGCCTTGGCGTGGAAGTTGGCGGCTCTGCGACAAATCTGTGGTTCACCCACGGCGGAGTGAATGAGGGCTATGAGAGCGACTTTTTTGCCTACGACAACCACGGGGACGGCGTGGCCGTGATGACCAACGCTCAGGGAGGCGGCCGGCTCGCGGGCGAGGTGGTGAGCGCGATTGCGGAGGCCTACAATTGGCCTGACCGGCGGCCGGTGGTGCACACGCTGGTGAAGGTGGACCCCGCGCTGCTGGCGCGATATGCCGGGACATACAAGGCCAGCGAGGGCACCATTACGTTCCTTGCGGAAGGCAATCAGCTGATAGTGCAATTTTCGAATGGAACGAAGATTCCGGTCTTTCCGGAGTCGCAGACAAAGTTCTTTTTGAAGGTTGCAACCGCAGAATATGAATTTGTGACCGACGACAAGGGACAGGTGAGCTCAGTGCTCATGCACCAGGGCACGCTGACTATCAAGGGCATTCGCCAGTAGTGCAGCTCATCCCGCGACAGCTTCGAGCTGCGCCGGGTGCCGGGTGCCCCATTCATGCGCAGTCTCATCGCGCATGGGTGGGGTAGCACAACCGCTAGAGCAGTTCTCCTTCAGCTATCAACTTTTTAAGCTCTGTGGAGTGCGGTTTTTCTTAAGGAAAAACCGCGCGGAATTTCTCGACTCCGGCATACATCTGAAGGAGAACTGCTTTAATTCACCGCGCCTTTCGTCTCCGCCCGAGCCAGCGCGCACTCCGCGCAGGCACAATGCCGCCGCAGATACTCCCACGAGTAAATCCCCGCCGAGTGTCCATCCTGCCAGTTGAGCTGAATCGCATAGCGCCCTACGCCGTGCGCGCTCGCCGGCCGTGCGGGCGGCGTAAACATCGGCAGCAGATCGGCTTTCTTAGCCTTCGCCTCGCCCGGCTTGCGCCCCTCGTGGCTGCGCTCTTCAATGCACGTAGCGCAAGGGCAGGCATTGCGCAGCCACTTGAAATCCCACGCGCTCCGGTGCCCGTCCTGCCAGTCGATCTCGAGCCCCTTCCCCTCGCTGATCAGCACGCGCACCTTTGCCGGCGTCATCGCGGCGCGCGTCAACGGCTTTTCCTTCGCCTCCATGCGCGCCTGTTCTTCCGCGTCGGTAAAGCGAATCCCCTCGTGGCTCATGCTTCCATTTTAGTAGACAGCCGCTGCGCCGGAAGCTGATCTTCCGCCGCTACCGGATTTTGTAAAAGAACCAGGCCGTCATCGTGAAGCCGATCCCAATCACCAGCCCACGCAGCGCCGGCTGCGGAATCCTCCGCGCAAACCGCGCCGCGCCGTAGCCTCCAATCGCGCAGGTCACCATCGCCAGCAGGCAGTAGCGCCACTCAATCTGCCGCCCCACGGCAAAAATCACAAAAGCCGCACTGTTGGCCGTCGTCGTCGTCACCACCTTCAGCGCGTTGATCTCGTTCATGTCGTCGAAGCCGAAGAACGTAAGCAGGGTGATAACCAGAATGCCGCCGCCCGCGCCAAAGTAGCCCACGTAAATGCACAGCAGCGCCGTCAACAAGACCAGCAGCGTCCGCGAAGGCGTGTGCCCGCCGTCCTGCGCAGCGGCCTTTTTCCGTTCCGGATGGAACCGAAGCCGGCGGCGTTCGAGCCGCCGCGTCACCCGCCCGCTGAAGGTAAAGATGATCGCCGCCGTCAGCAGCAGCCACGGCACCAGGTGCAGAAAGGTATCCTGCGAAGTCCGCAGCAGCGCCAGCGCGCCGGCCGTCCC
>JASHPD010000154.1 GCA_030038315.1 Acidobacteriaceae bacterium | reverse complement strand
ACCTTCGAGATCGCGGTCAATGTGGGCATGGTCATCGGGTTTATGCCCGTCACCGGAATTCCTCTACCGTTAATGAGTTACGGCGGTTCTTCGGTGCTGTTTACCTTCCTGGCGCTGGGCGTGGCGATGAATGTCCGTATGCGCCGGTTCGTAAACTAAACAGTTTGATTGGGTAGTGTTTCAGTTTGGATAGTTTCGTAACAGGGCACGGCTGGTAGGCCGGGGATTTATCCCCGGCAATCGAAGCAGCAAAGTCCTCCGGGCTTTAGCCCCTGAGGGATGCTTTTCAAGCGGAAATACTACATTGGAAATGTGTTCGCTGCTTCAGCCCCTCCGAGGATGCAGGCAGCCGAAAAAGATTAAGTATTTCGCCGGCAGGTTCCATCAGGGAGCCGCTCAAAGCCGGCAGGAATTGGGTTCCATGAGCAGGCAGAAACGGGAAAGCCGCCAACATAGCCAGAAGAGACAGAAAAAGACAGGGTCGATCTTCCCCGATCCAATCTCCGTCTCTCTCTGCGTTCTCTTTGGCGGCGCAACGGCCCGGCTGGTGTCGATCTTCTGGTCGGCATTGAGCCAGGCGGCCACAAACTTTCTGCATTCGGATCAACCAGACAGACACACCGCGCAGCCGGCTCCGCTCGCTGCGCTCCCGGATTTTTCCCCAGGCCCGCCGTTCGCGGCGGTCGGTTTTCCCGTGTCTCCCCGGTCGTCCCTGCCGCTCTTCCCCACTCCCTGCCGCCTGAGCGCCGCCCTGCTGTGACCTTGCCGCAGTCCCGGCCCCAACCAAGGCCGGACGGAAAGGCACAATGGCAAAGGAAATTTGCATCTCCTCCACGCCGCATGAAACGCGGCTGGCAATTTTAGAAGACGATCAGCTCGCGGAAATTTATTACGAACGCGAAAACGAGTACACCCTCGCCGGCTCCATTTACAACGGACGCGTCACCCGCGTCCTTCCCGGTATGCAGTCCGCATTCGTGGATCTGGGCCTTGAGCGCGACGCCTTCCTCTACGTAACCGACTTCCTCGAGCTCGAAGACCCCGAGGAATCCGACGAAATTGAAAAGGCCGCGGTGTCGAGCCCGGCAAAGCCGCGCGAGGTTCGCCGCCGCACAGTTGATGCCGCGCCCGCGGACCCCCCCGCCGCCGAAGCAGCCACGGAAACCGAAGCCGCGCCCGGCAAAGAGCCCTCCGCCGAAGCGGGCGAAGAAGAAGCCGGCGGCGCGCGCCGCTGGCGTGGACGCCGCCGCCGTCGCGGTGGCCGCAGCCAGGCCGTCCCGGTAACCGACCCCGTCGAGTCCGAATCCGCCTCCGAGGCCTACCTCGAAACCCCGGCCGAATCTGAAACCGAGCCCGGGGCCTCCGGCGACAGGTCTTCGTCGCTGGGGCGGGAATCCGACCACTCGCACGAGATTCACGCCGCCGCCGGCGAACTGCCCGGCGAAACCCGCGCCGCGTCGCGTCCGTCTCGCCCCGAAAAGGAAGCCGCTCCGTTCCTGCTCCCTGGCGAATCGCTCTCCAGGTATGGCGGAGAAAAGTCCGGCGGCGAGCCCGCGCCCGCAACCAGGGCCGAAAAGCCTGCCGGACTGGATACGGCTCCGGCACGCCCCGTCGTCACCTCCAAACCCTCCACGCTCATTGAAGCGCCCATCGAGTGGGACGGAACCGGCCTTCTGCCCGGCGAATCCCTCGCCCGCCATCGCAGCCGGGAGCCCGAAGTCACCGTCGAAGCCGAGCCGCAGGGCGTCTTCGCAGACGCGGAGCAGAGCGCCGATTTCCATCCGCTCGATGAGCGAATCGAAGAAGCAACGCCGGAAGCCGAGCTGCACCTGCACGGCGACGCGCAGATCGAGGCCCTGCATAGCGCGGCCCTCGAATCCCTCGGCAAGCAGTACGAAGAGCACATCGTAGACGACTTCGCTGCGGAATCCGACGCGCCCATCGCGGAAGAGCACGCTGAACCGGCAGAAGCCCACACCGCGCACGAGTTCGAATTCCCCGCAGTTGAATTCGAGGAGCAGGAAGAAACCGCTCCCGAAGCAGACCGCAGCGCCTCACACCACATCGATCCGCTTCCGCCCAGCGAATTCCGCCTCTTCGGCATCGGCGGCAAAAAGAAGTCCGGCGCGCCTGAGTCCGAGCCGGCCAGGAAAGTCCCCGCAGCCGCCACCGTCGCCTCTGTTTCCGCCTTTGCTCCCGGCAACGGGCTTGTGGAAGAAGAGCTGATCGAGGAAGAAGAGCTCGAAGCCCCGCGCCATCGCGCGCACCATGCCGCCGAGCAGGATCTCGACGAGTACGAAGAAGAAGAAAAGCTCCACACCCACGCCGGCGAGCTCGCCACGGCCTTCAAGGACGCGCAGCTTGGCTCCGGCCTCACTGCGGTTGACCTCGAAGACGACGTAGAAACCGACGAGGATGCCGAAGAAGAAACCGCGGCCCCCCGGGATTCGAGTCCGGCTCGTGAGCGCAGCGGTTCCAATCGCGACCGTAGCGACCGCAACGGCCGTGGACGCCGCAGCGGACGCAACGGCCAAACGGGCCAGAACAATCGCCGCGGCGGCGGCATGTCGCGCCGTACCGCGCAGACCTCCGACCTGCCGATCATTTCCGATCTTCTGAAGCCCGGCCAGGAGATCCTCGTCCAGATCGCCAAGGAGCCCATCGCCAAGAAGGGCGCGCGCATTACCAGCCACATCGCGCTGCCCGGCCGCTTCCTGGTCTTCATGCCCACCGTCTCGCACGTCGGCGTCAGCCGCAAGATCGCCAGCGAGGAAGAGCGCCAGCGCCTCAAGCGCATCCTGCTCAGCGAGCGCGGCGAAGCGTCAGGCGGATTCATCGTCCGCACCGCAGCCGAAGGCGCCTCCGAAGAAGAGCTCCGCTCCGACCTTCGTTTCCTTCTGCACCTGTGGGACGAGATCAAACAGCGCTCGGAAAATTCAAAGTCGCCCGCGCTCATCTACCACGATCTCTCGCTCATCGAGCGCATCCTGCGTGACCAGGTCAGCGACGACTTTTCCTCCATCTGGGTCGATAACGAAGCGGCCTACGAGCGCATCGTGCGCTTCCTGAACCGCTTCTCGCCCACGCTGGTGCGCCGCGTCAAGCTCTACACCAAGGAGACGCCGCTCTTCGAGCACTTCGGCATCGAGGATGAAATCTCGAAGGCCCTGCGCTCCAAAGTGTGGTTGAAATCCGGCGGCTCCATCGTCATCAACCAGACCGAAGCCCTCGTCGCCATCGACATCAACACCGGCAAGTACGTCGGCAAGACC
>JASHPD010000153.1 GCA_030038315.1 Acidobacteriaceae bacterium | reverse complement strand
CCCAGGCTCCGCACCCCACCATCTGGCTCCGCAACCGCTACCGCGATCGTCTCGGCATGGACATCCAGACCTAAAAATCGTACCTTCTCCTGCATGACCGGCTCCCTTCCGCTTGTGGCTCTGAACTGTATGCCCTGATAGACACACAGCCTAACCCACGATCTGCGCATCGGTGCCGGTCACTCCATACTGACTGTATGCGTCACTGTCCAGAGCCCTGGTATTCCTTTGGATAATCCAACTATTTCGACCGAAATTCCTTCCATCCCGATGCAGACGCTTCCCTTACGAGCAAAACATCTCCGCCTCACGCCTCATGCCTGATAACCGGCGTCGCAAAAGGGGCTGTTGAGATGCAGTACACTTCCATACTGTTCCGGGAATGGAAAATCCAGTGACTTTTGTGTTGCTTGCCGCAACTTCTAGCAAATAATCTTGTCTTCAAACAAAGAGGCAAGACCAAGCCGCGATGCTTTTTCTCCGGCAATCCTAGCAGTGGAGAACCGATCCCATGCACTCCCTGTACCGCCTGACGTCGGCCCTTTTAAGCCTGAGCCTCTGCTGCGCCGCGCTGCCGGAATACGCCTTAGCCGCCGCACCCTCCGGGGACCGAACAACCCTCCAGGCAACAGATAAAGCTCCACTTACACCCGACCAACGCATCCTCCAAGCCCTCAACCGCTTCACCTTCAGCCCGCGCCCCGGCGATCTCGAAGCCGTCCGCGCCATGGGACTCGACCACTGGTTCCAGCAGCAGCTTCACCCCAACCGCATCGACAACTCCGCCCTCGAAGTCCGTCTGGCCGAGTTCCCCGCCATGCGCCTCAGCACTCAGGAGCTGGTCGCCCGCCTGCCCGACGGCCCCATCGTCCGCCAGATCGCCAACGGCAAAGCCGCAATCCCGCCCGGCGACAGCATCGAGCATCAGATTTACGCCAACCAGGTAGAGCGCGTCCAATTCCGCCGCGAGGAGCAAAAACAGAAACAGCAGGAAGCCGCAGCCCAAACCGCGGCCACCAGCATGATGGCCGCACCGTCCGCCGAACAGCCGCAAATCACCCCCACCTTCATCCAATCCACCCTGGCCCAGCCGCCCGGCCAGCGCCTGCAAACACTAGCCTCCATGCCCCAGCCGCAGTTCGACGCCTTTCTCAAAGCCCTCCGCGGCCGCCAGCGCGAAGACCTGCTCGACGGCATGTCCCCGGAGATGAAGGAAACCGTAGGCGCTCTCGAAAGCCCGCAAAAAGTCGTCGTGGACGAGCTGCTCTCCACGCGCCTCACCCGCGACATCTACTCCGAAGCCCAGCTTCAGGAAGTGATGACCGACTTCTGGCTCAATCACTTCAACATCTACCTGCGCAAAGACGAGGAGATGCCCTACGACCTCGTCAGCTACGAGCGCGACACCATCCGCCCCAACGCCCTCGGCAAGTTTGAAGACCTCCTCGAAGCCGTCGCCCACAGCCCCGCCATGCTGCTCTACCTCGACAACTGGACCAGCATCGGCCCCGACTCCGACTCCGCTGAAAAAGCCGCACTGCGCGCCATGCGCCGCGGCAATCTCCATCCCGACCCCCAAAGCATCAACGAGAACTACGGCCGCGAGCTCATGGAGCTGCACACCGTCGGCGTCAACGCCGGCTACACGCAGGACGACGTCATCCAGGCCTCGCGCATCCTCACCGGCTGGACCATCGACAAACCGCAGGACGGCGGCAGCTTCCAATTCGACGACAACCGCCACGAGCCCGGCCCCGAAAAGGTAATGGGCAAAAAGTTCAAGGCCGGCGGCGAAAAACAAGGCGAGCAATTCCTGCACTTCCTCGCCACGCGCCCCGCCACAGCGCGCTTCCTCTCGCGTGAGTTAGCTATCCGCTTCGTCAGCGACAACCCACCGCAATCCCTCATCGACCGCATGACAAAGAGCTACCTAAAATCCGGCGGCGACATCTCCAAAGTCCTAGAAACCCTCTACCGCTCGCCAGAATTCTGGTCGCCCCAGTCCTACCGCGCCAAGATCAAAACGCCGCTTGAATACGTAGTCTCCGCCGCGCGCGCCAGCAACGCCGACATCACCAATATGCAGCCGCTGATCTACACGCTCGACCGCATGGGTATGCCGCTCTACGGCTGCATCCCGCCCACAGGCTACAAATGGGAAGCCGACGATTGGGTCTCCACCGGCGCACTCGTCGACCGCATGAACTTCGCTCTCGCCCTGGCCGGCAATCACCTCAACGGCATCACCACAGCATGGACCGCGCAGCCCGAAACTCCAACCGAAGCAACACCAACAACCGAGGAAGCGCGTCTCGAAGCGCAGCTCGTCGCCGGCGGCGTAAGCGAAACCACCCGCAGCGCCGTTCTCGAACAATTCACCGCGCAAACCCGGCAGCCCTACCAACCCGAGCGCAACACCATGGGAGAGCGAATGCGCACCGGCGGCAAATCCGTCATCGCCATCCCCACCGTCTTCCGCCCGCAGCCGAACCATCTCCCGCCCCCGCGCCCCATCGAAAAGCAAGACCAGTTGCTAGCGGGATTATTATTAGGCTCGCCCGAATTTCAACGCCGCTGATCGTCGATAGCTGATTGGAGAGTTCAAATGCAGATCAATCGCCGCTTCTTCCTTCACAAAGGCGCACTGGCCCTCGCCGGAACCACCGTCATTCCGCAATTCCTAATCCGTAAAGTCATGGCGGAAACGGTCACCTCGCCCAATAAGCGCCTCGTCGTCATCTTCCAGCGCGGCGCCGCCGACGGCCTCAACATCGTCGTCCCCCACCAGGAGCGCAACTACTACGCCATGCGCCCCACCATCGCCATCCCGCAAAACCAGGTCATCGACCTCGACGGCTTCTTCGGCCTTCACCCCTCCATGTCCGCCTTCAAGCCGCTCTACGACCAGGGCCATCTCGCTATCGTCCACGCCGCCGGCTCGCCCGACATGACCCGCTCCCACTTCGACGCGCAGGACTACATGGAATCCGGCACCCCCGGCGTAAAAGGCACCGACGACGGCTGGCTCAACCGCGCCCTGCAAGCCGAAGACCTGCACCGCCGCTGCGCCGGAACCTGCGAGCACACCGCCTTCCGCGCGCTAGCCCTAAGCGCCGACGTGCCATTGACCCTAGCCGGCAAAGTCCCCGCCATCGCCCTCAGCAACGTGAACAGCTTCACCGTCGCCGGCCCCAAACCCTCCCCCGCCGCCGCGGCCTTTCAAGCCATGTACGGCGAAAGCGGCGACCAGATCCTCCACGCCACCGGCGACGAAACCTTCGACGCCGTAAAAATGCTCCGCGCCGCCAACCCCGCGCAATACAAGCCGTCAGCCGAATACCCCAACACCGCCTTCGGCAACAACATGAAGCAGATCGCCCAACTCCTCAAAGCCAACCTCGGCGTAGAAGCCGCCTTCACCGACATCAACGGCTGGGACACGCACCAGAACCAGGGCGGCATCAACGGCCAGCTAGCCGCGCGCCTCAGCGACTTCTCGAGCTCCATCGCCGCCTTCTGGCGCGACATGGGCGACCAAGCCGAAAACGTCACCGTAGTCACCATGTCCGAGTTCGGCCGCACCGCCAGGGAAAACGGCACCGCCGGCACCGACCACGGCCACGCCAACGCCATGTTCGTCCTGGGCGCAGACGTAAAAGGCGGCAAAGTCCACGGCAAGTGGCCCGGCCTCGAACCCGAACAGCTCAATCAGGGCCGCGACCTGGCACTGACCACCGACTACCGCCAGGTGCTAAGCGAAGTAGTAACGCACACGCTAGGCGCCAGCAATCTCAACGTAGTCTTCCCCAACGCCCAGCTACAGCCCAACAACTTCTTAAAGCTCGTTGTCTAGCAAGGCATGGAAAATCAAACCGCCCGCTCTCATTTTTCACAGGCACAGCGCACTCGAAGGATGAGAGCACGCTATCTGGCTAACTTGCTACGCGCAAAGCGCGCTAACTCGCTGGGTTGTATCCCCATATAGGCAGAGTGAAAAGAAAGGGATTGTCCTGCTGAGCGAAGTGTCCGGGGGTGTTTTTTTGCCAACTCACCACGACTGCTGGGTGCCCCAGGTCTCGATTTTGAGACCTGGGATACCGAAAAGCCCAGGATTCCCTGATCGCCTTCCTGTCTATATGTGCATACGGCCTAACCAGTTCCCCCGCGTCACCTTCTCATTCTGCGCGTAGAGCTTCCGTAGGGTTCACCGAAGCCGCCCGATGCGCCGGCAGAAAACTAGCCGCCAGCGCCGCCGCACCAAGCACCACCACCACGGCCAGCAGCGTAGGCAAGTCCCAAGCCTCCACGCCAAACAGCATCTTCCGCATCAAAACCGAAGCAGCAACCGAGCAGACAAGCCCAAGCCCCAATCCAACCACCGTCAACACCAACGCCTGCCGCATCACCAGCGCATATACCGAGCCGCGCTGCGCCCCCAGCGCCATCCGCACGCCAATCTCCCGCGTCCGCTGGCTCACCGAATACGCAATCACCCCATACAGCCCCACCACGCCAAGCACCAGCGCCAGCGCCGCAAAGACTCCCACCAGCCAAGTAGCAAAGCGATGCAGCAGCGCCGCCTGCGTCGAATCAATCTGTTGCTCCATGGTCTGCTCGTTCTGAATGCCGATCTCCGGATCGATCTTCTTAATCGTGCTTACGATCCCCGGCAGCAATGCTTTTTCGTCTCCCTGCGTCCGCACAACTACGGAGAAATATGTATCCTTAGCGCGATAAATGGCCTCATATTCTGCCGGCCATATATCCTGCTCCAGTCCACCTTCACGCACATTGCCCACAACCCCGACAATTTCCGCAATGGAGTCAGAGTCCAATTTGTAATCTGCAATCTTTTGCCCGATCGGGTCTTCGCCGGGGAAATACTTCTTCGCTAATGCCTCGTTAATCACAATCACCTGCGGATGCGAAGCATCATCGTTCTCCGTAAACATTCGTCCACGGATGAGCTTTGCCTTGAGCGCAGGCAAATACTCCGGGCTTACCTGGCGGTCATTCACCTCATTATGCTGACCGTTGTAGGGCTTGCCTGGAATACGAATCCAGTTCGTGTCGCAGTTACATCCCACGGGTAGATCCGTTGTTATCCCCGCGGACTCCACACCCGGCAGCTCCTGCAATCTCTGCTCTATTTGCCGATACAGCGCCACCATCTGATCCACGGTTTTGTAGTGGTCGCTCCTCGCCATCACATCCATCGTCACCAGATGCGTCGTATCAAAGCCGAACTCCACATGCAGCAGCTTGTAAAAACTCTTGCCAAGCAAACCCGCGCCGGCCAGCAGCACAACGGCAATGGTCAGTTCCACCACCACCAAATTGGAACCAAGCCGCCGCCAGAATCTTCCCGCCGAGCCATGTCGGCCCTCGCTCAGCGCATTGCGCAAATCCACATCCGTTCCCGCAAGCCGCAGCGCCGGCGTGGCGGCAAGCAACAGCGCTGCCAGCAGGGCAACTCCGGCAGCAAACCATCCTGTATGCGCGTTCAACCCCACGCTGCTCAAAAACGGCATCCCTTCCGCCATCGGCTTCGGCACCAGGTTCGTCAGCAGCATCATCGTCCACATGGCAATCAGGAGTCCCGCCGCGCAGCCCGCACCGGCCAGCAGAAGACCTTCTGTAACAAGTTGCCGGACAAGCCGCGCCCGCGTCGCGCCCAGTGCGCCGCGCACCGCAATCTCGCGCCTGCGGCTCTCCGACCGCACCAGCAGCAGGCTCGCCACATTCACGCACGCAATCACCAGCAACAGCAACGCGCCCGCAAGCAGCGTAAGCAGAATCGGACGCACGTCGCCGACAATCAGTTCCGCAAGCGGCTGCACAAATGCGCCCTGCCCCTTGTTGGACTGCGGATACTGTGCCTCAAGCTGCGCCGCAATACGCTTGAAATCCGCCCGCGCCGCTCCAACGGTCACTCCATCGCGCAGCCTGCCCATACCAAAAAGGTTGTGGCAGTCCCGCCGCTGATCGCATCCGTTCTTGTCCAGCAATGGAACCCAGAATTCAGCGCTTCCTTCCGGCGCAAAGACAAAGTTCCGCGGCAACACGCCCACAATGGTGTAGTTGTTTCCATCCAGGCTCACGGATTGCCCAATTACATTCGCTCGCCCGCTGAAACGCTTCTGCCATGTGCCGTATGGAAGAATGACAATTTTCGCTCCGCCCGGCCTATCCTCGCCGGGCAGAAAATTGCGGCCCAAAATCGGCTTGACGCCCAGCGTGCGGAAAAATCCATCGCTCACTCGTCCAGCGTTAACAGGCTCGGTCGTCAACCCCATGCGCAACAGATAGCCGGTGTAGCCATAGGCTTCGAGCGAGCTAAGCGTAGTATTCATCCGCTTCCAATCTTCATAATCCGGAAGGGAAAGATTGGACCGCGGCCATCCGGGAGCCATTTCCGTCACATCCACCAGCCGGTTCGGCTGCGCATACGGCAGCGGCTCAATCAGCGCCGCATCCACAAAGCCGAAGATCGCCACGCTCACGCCCATCCCCAGCGCCAGAATCAGCACTGCCATCAGCCCGAAGCCGGGATTCCTGCGCAACTGCCGCAGCGCAAAGCTCACATCCTGAAAAACTGTCTCCACGCGAAACCCCACAACCTCTTCACTCTTTTCTCTGAGCCGCGTAGCATTCCCAAACTGCCGCATTGCTGCATAGCGCGCCTCTTCCGCTTTCATGCCCTGCGCTGCGAACTCCCGCTCAGCCTGCGCGCGATGAAACGCCATCTCCTCATCCAGGTCGCTGCGAAAGCGCCCGCGCCTTACAAACAGCATCAGCCTCTTCAAAAATCCGCTCAGCATAGCGCTCAAGCCTCCTCAGGTGCAGCCAGCACGCGCCCAATCGCCGCAATCATCTGCTCAAACTCGGAGATCTCAACCCCAAGCTGCTTCCGCCCCGCGCGCGTCAGCGTATAAAACCGCGCCCGCCGATTCGTCTCCGACATCTTCCACTCGCCCTTCAACCATCCGGCGAGCAAAAGCCTTTGCAGCGCGGGATAAAGCGAACCTTCCTCAACAGTGAGCACATCCTCCGAAAGCCGCTTGATCGACTGCGCAATGCCGTACCCATGCAGCGGCCCGCGCGCCAGCGTTTTCAAAATCAGCATGTCCAGCGTCCCCGGAAGCAAGTCAGGTTTCTTAGCCATGCGCCAATATATAGATTATCTATGGATAGAAAGTCAATGGGGAAGGGTGCGGGGTACGGGGTTCAGGGTACAGAAAAAAGCCTCGGAGGCAGCGCGCTTCCGAGACTTTGCTTTTGTGGCGATGCAAGATTGCACAGGGCGAAAGCGTCCATCGCAATCGTTTTTGTACCCTGCACCCCGTACCCCGCACCCTGCCTTCAGTGTTTCTCCATCATCTCCATCACATCCTTGCGCAGCGCAATGCGGCTGGAGTCGCGCGTATAGAACATATGCCCGCCCGGAAACTCCTTCACGGCTACGCGCGTAGGATCGCCCATCACCGGCATCTCGTCCACCGTGAGCACCGATCCCATGAACGGGCACGAAAGATCGTTCCATCCATGCGCAATCAGCACGCGCAGCTTGGGATCGGCCGCAACCGCCTCGCGCAGATCCGGCACGGAGCCTTTCTTCAGATCGTCATCCCAGCTCCAGTTGCGGTTTACGTCATACGAGAGCGCGTTGTAGCGAGCATCCACCTTCCAGCCCACCACGCGCGTGTCAAAGTCCACCATCGCCGTCGTCAGCGGAGCCACAATGCTAGCCAAAATCGGATCGCTCGCCTCCTGGTTCGGCGCAAACGGAAACGGATCGAACGAAGTCACAGTCGAGTCATACACCGAACCGAGTTTCCCCTGCTCGCGGTGCACCTCGCGCAGATACGCGCCCGTATCGAGCCGCCCGCCGGAATACTTCACAAACTGCGGATCGAGCCCCGTCATCTCCGTCACCTTCTGGATCATCGCCTGCTCCGCAGCCGGGTCCGAGCGCCCCTTGAGCAGCGTCTCCGCATATTCGCCGCGCGTATAGGCAATCACATCCGCCATCGCCTCCGGCGTCAGCTTGTTCTCGCTCTCCAGGTGCGCCGCAGTAATCGAAGGCAGCGTCATCATCCACGGCAGCGGCGACATGTTCCCGTTCTCATCCTGCGCCGGATTCAGGTACGGCGAAACCAGCACCACGCCATTCAACGCCACGCCAAGCTGCGATTGCAGGTAATGCAGAATCCGCGGCCCGCGGAACCCGCCATAGCTCTCACCCATGAGATACTTCCGCGAGGGCAGGCGATCATTCAGCACCAGCCAGTCATAAATCACCCGCGAAAGATAGTGAATATCGGACTCAGTCGAATAAAAGAGCTTCTTCGTCTGGTCCATCGGCACTTCAGAGCGGCTGAACCCTGTCCCAATCGGATCGATAAAAACAAGGTCCGTAAAATCCAGCCACGTCCCCTGGTTGTCCGAGAACGTCGGCGGATCGGAAGCGCTGTCGCCCTCGTTGCCAAAGCTCACATGCTTCGGCCCGATCGCACCAAAGTTCAGGTAGACGCTCGAAGCGCCCGGCCCGCCGTTCACCGCAAAGGTCACCGGCCGGTTCGCGCCATCCACCACATACGAAGTCACGACAACCTGCCCCGCAACCTTGCCGTTTTCATCGCGCACGGGCAGCGCACCCACCGTCACCGTATACTTCAGCGGCTTGCCGTCAATCACGATCGACTGTTCCACATGCTCCGCCGGCGGCAGCGGAGGCAATGCGTCCTTGTCCGCCTGTTTTTCAGCAGGCTTATCTGCCGGTTTATCGCTCCCCTGCGCCCATCCCGTCACAGCGCAGGCCCCCATCCCAAGAGCGCACGCAAGCACCGCCGCGCGCCCACACATCGCTCGCAAAGCTGAAAAGTTCATGCGAATACCATACAACCTCGATGCGGTCTGGCAACGCCCTCGCCCCATGATTTACCCTCAAACACGGCATGAATCTACGGTTTGCCCTCATTCCAGCCGCATTTGCCGCGCTCTTCGCAGCCCCTGCGTTCGCGCAGCAGTCCACGCCGCCCGCAACAACCAACACCACCTCCGCGCCGGCATCTACAACTTCGAACTCCACATCCGATCAGAATCTCCCCGACATTCCGCAGCCCAACGCCGCCGTGCTCATCCACCCCAACGGCCCCTTCGTCGTCATGGATACATCGATGGGCCGCATCACCTGCCAGTTCTTTCAGCGGCAGGCGCCCAACACCGTCGCCAACTTCATCGGCCTCGCCACCGGCACCAAGGACTGGATCGACCCCACAACCAAGCAGAAGCAGCACGGCAAGCCGTATTACGACAACACCACCTTTCACCGCGTCATTCCCGGCTTCATGATCCAGGGAGGCGACCCCACCGGCACCGGCATGGGCGACCCCGGCTACAGCTTCGACGACGAGTTCAACCCCAACCTGAACTTCGATGTCCCCGGCCGCCTCGCAATGGCCAACAGCGGCCCCGACACCAACGGCAGCCAGTTCTTCATCACCGAGCAGGCTTACCCCTCGCTCGATCAGCACTACACCATCTTCGGCCAGTGCGATGACTCCAGCGTACTGGTCGTCCAAACCATCGCCCGCGTGCAAACGGACGGCAACGATAAGCCCGTCGATCCGGTCATTCTCAAAAAGGTCACCATCGTTCCTGAAGGCCAGCCGCTGCCACCGCTGCCCACACCGGCACCCGCCACACCAGCTTCCGTTCCAGAACCGGTATTGCACCCGCCGACACCGCAACAGTAGCAATCCAGCCCGCGCCTACAGCGCAGAAACCATGAGGTAAACATCATGTCTCTTTCCCCCGGCACCTACGCCAACTTCAACACCTCCGAAGGCAAGATCATCGTCAAGCTCTTCGAGTCCGACGCGCCCATCACCGTCAAGAACTTCATCGAGCTCGCCGAAGGCTCCAAAGAATGGGCCCACCCCGTCACGCGCGAAAAGTCCAGCAACAAGCTCTACGACGGCACCATCTTCCATCGCGTCATTCCGCAGTTCATGATCCAGGGCGGCGACCCCGCCGGCACCGGCATGGGCGGACCCGGCTACCGCTTCCAGGATGAGACCAAAGGCTCGCCGCACAAGTTCGACAAGCCCGGCAAGCTGGCCATGGCCAACTCCGGCCCCAACACCAACGGCTGCCAGTTCTTCATCACCGTCGCGCCCACGCCCTGGCTCACCGGCAACCACACCATCTTCGGCGAAGTCATCGAAGGCCAGTCCATCGCCGACAAGATCTCGCTCGTCGCCCGCAACGGGCAGGACAAGCCGCACAAGCCCGTCGTGCTGGAGTCCGTCACCATCGAGCGCATAGCATAATTGCAGCGACAAACGTACAAAAGTCCCGGCGCTAACCGGGCTTTTGTTTTTCCCACTGCCATTATGTTTCTGATGGCTTTTTGCCCAATAACTCCCTTACTCTTATGCGCGGTGAAATCCCGGCATATTGCATAACATTGGCAACGGTGTTCCTCATGGAGTATTAGCAGGTTTCCACGCGGCTGAAGCCGTGCCCTTTCAAGGCACATTCAAATGGACTTACAGCCAGAAGGCGGGCGGATTTCGTACGCGAGGCAGGGAAGAACGCCGCAAAAACAAACGGACGGTTTCTGCAACCGTCCGCTTGTGATTTTGTGGGAGCTTTACGCCGTTACGGCTTCCGCTGCGTTCACCTTGACGGGCGTGAGCCAGCCGAAGCGGTCGGGTTTGAGGCCGTTAGCGATGGCGAAGAACTCGTCAGCCACCTTACGGGTGATCTCGCCGGCCTCGCCGTTGCCGATGCCGATGCGGTCGATGGAGCGGATGGGCGAGACTTCGGCTGCCGTGCCGGTGAAGAAAACTTCGTCGGCAATGTAGAGCAGCTCGCGCGGAATGGGCTGCTCCGTGACGGCAAGGCCGAGATGGCGGGCGATGGTAAGCACGGAGTCGCGCGTGATGCCGGAGAGCGCCGAGTTGGCGAGCGGCGGCGTATAGAGCACGCCGTTGCGTACCACGAAGATGTTTTCGCCTGAGCCCTCGCTGACCAGGCCGTTCACGTCCAGGCCAATGCCTTCGGCGTAGCCGTTGGCTTCGGCTTCCATGCGGATGAGCTGTGAGTTCATGTAGTTTGCGCCAGCCTTGGCGAGGGCGGGCATGGTGTTCGGTGCTAGGCGGTTCCAGCTTGAGACGCAGACATCTGCGCCGCCGTGGCCGGGCATGTATTTTCCCCACGGAAAATTGGCGATGTAGACCTCGATGGGCGAGCCTTTGGGGCTGACGCCGATCTCGCCGTAGCCGCGCAACACGATGGGACGGATGTAGCAGGGGGCGACGTTGTTGGCCTCGATAGTGTCAACCACCGCAGCGCAAAGCTCGTCGAGAGTATAGGGAATCTCCATGCGGTAAATCTTTGCCGAGTCGATAAGTCGCTGCATGTGCTCAGGCAGGCGGAAGACGGCCGCGCCCTGGGGCTGCGCGTAGCAGCGAATGCCCTCGAAGACGCTCGAGCCGTAGTGGATCACGTGGCTCATGACGTGGAGTGTGGCCTGCTCCCATGGAATGAGCCTGCCGTTATGCCAGATTTTGCTGGTGGTTTGGATAGGCATGGAGGTGTTTCTGCTCCTTTACTGGCTCGGCTCGCGCCGGCGCACGCGCTTCCGCGGTTTGCGGAGGGATGGCGCGATACCCACAAGCCTACCGCGTTGGAGGCAAAGATGTCACTTGCTCCTCGTGCGGAGGAACTCGTGCGAGCCGGGAATTTCCGCTCATGAGCGCGATACCGATTCGGGAGCAGACTCAGCGGAGCGGTTGCGCCTGCGGCTGGTCCGGCTCAATGGGCGGATAGACGCTGACGGTTGCGCCGCAGTGTTCATGGCCGCAGGCGCACATCAGCTCGACCTTCTGGGCGATGCCTTCACAGTGGGCGCTGCAGTACCTGGATTTCTCCGGCACGGTGCAAGTGCAGGCTGCATTGGCACATTTTCTGGGAATCACCACGGGTGCCATGGATAGCCTCCTTTCGGGAGACGCCCGTAGGAGATGCCTGCGGAGGCGCGTTGGGTTGCACGGCTTCGCGGGAACGCGGGCGCGGCAGTCGGTACACGCTAACCTATTGTAACAATGCGGCTTAGATAAATCGAGCTAGAATACAGGGAAATCCCGCTTTTGAGGCCGTCAAAAGAACTTTGAACCTTTTACCCGGAATACAGCGTGGCTGCCTGCCCGGCCTGAACAGAAAAGACGGTTTTCTGCCGCATCCTTTTGATCTAGCGAATGGAGTTCGGACGAGCGGGCTGATTGTGGGGCGGCATCTGAAGACCGGCAATCCGCATGACCGGCATACGACAGCCTATTACGGCATAGCTCCTTCGGTCTTTCATGCGCTGCTGCGCAGGTGGCGGCGTCTCCGTCCGGCGATGCCGATGGAGGAAACGACGTTCCTCGACATTGGCGCAGGGATGGGCCGCGCTGTGCTGCTTGCCGCGGAGATGCCATTTCGCGCGGTTGTCGGCGTGGAGATGCACCCGGCGCTGGTGCGCATTGCGCGGCGCAATCTGACAGTTTGGCGCAAGGCCGGCAGGGCGCTTGCGCCGATGCGCATGGCACAGAACGATGCGGCGAGCTTTGCGTTTCCGCCCGGGCCGTGCGTGGCGTTTCTCTTCAACCCTTTTGGCGCGGTGGTGATACGGCGGTTTCTGTGTCATCTGGCTTCGAGCTTTCAGGATCGGCCAATGCAGTTTCCAGTACAGCTCGATTTGTTGTATGTCAACAACGAGCAGGACCACGTTTTAGAGAGCCGGCGCGACTTTGTGCGCTTGTTTGCAGGAAAGGTGATGCGCTCCCGCGCGGACGCAAAGGCCGATCACACAATTCTCGGTAATCAGCCGGATGGCGAGTATGCTTCGAGTGATTATGAGGATTGCTCGATCTGGCGATGGCAGGGAAGGGACTGAAGGATGGAACCGCGCTTGATTCTCGGCATTGGCGAGCTGTTGTGGGATGTGTTGCCTGAGAGCGAGCGTTTGGGGGGCGCGCCGGCAAACTTTGCCGTGATGGCGGCGTGGCTGGGCAATCGCGCGGCCATTCTCAGCCGCATTGGATGCGACGAACTGGGGCGCGGGGCTGTTGAAACGCTCAAAGAGCTTCCCGTCGATACGGAGTTTCTGCAAATCGATGCGAGCCACGAGACCGGGCGCGTGACGGTTGCGCTGGAGAACGGGCAGCCTGGTTACACAATTCACGAGCCTGCCGCATGGGATTTCCTGGAGCTTTCCGACGAGTGGGTCAGCCTTGCGAAACAGGCTGACGCCATTTGCTTCGGCACGCTGGCTCAGCGAAATCCGGCTTCACGGCAGACGATTCAGGAACTGGTGTCGCAGACTCGCGTGGAATGCCTTCGTGTTTTCGATGTGAACCTGCGCGCGCCGCATGTCTTCGCGGAAGTGGTTGAGGAATCGCTGGAGCCGGCTTCAATCTTGAAGATGAACGATCAGGAGGTTCCGCAGGTGCTGGAGTTGCTCGGACTGCCCGCCGAACGTGATCTCCGCACTGCCGCGTGCCGGTTTCTGCGCGAGTTTCCAGCGCTTCGTCTTGTGGCTGTCACCCGAGGCAGCAATGGGAGCCTGCTTGTGGCTCGCGAGGAAAGTCACGAGAATTCCGGTATTCCTGTCGAGGTGGTCGATACCATCGGCGCGGGGGATGCTTTTACTGCTGCCATGACATATACGCTGCTGCGCGGCGCGGATCTGGCCACGGTGAATCAAGCCGCTACCCTCTGCGGCGCATGGGTTGCATCGCAGGTCGGCGGGATGCCGCCGCTGCCGGAGGAGATTCGCAGCGCTATCGCCGGACTCTGAAATGCAAGTTTTTCCAGATTCAACTGAATGGCTGGCGAGCGGTATTCTGAAGCGTACTCGTTCTTGAATTATTGAGCGCTTCCGCATGGTTCCGGCGCTTCTGGTTTGACTGTTCCTGCTTTGACCGTCTCTGCCAATTCGGATTCTTTGCTGGCGCTGCTGCGCTCGGTCTTTGGGTTTACCGGTTTTCGCGCCAACCAGGAAGAGGTTTGCCACGCGGCGGTTGCTGGGCGTGACCTGCTGCTGGTCATGCCCACCGGTTCGGGCAAGAGCTTGTGCTATCAGCTTCCTACGTTGGCGCGCGGTGGAACAGCGCTGGTGATCTCACCGTTGATTGCGCTGATGGAAGACCAGGCTGCGAAGCTGGCTGCGCTGGGGCTGCGCGCGGCCCGGATTCACTCGGGGATGGATCGCGCGGATTCGCGGCAGGCTTGCGTCGATTATCTCAACGGTAGTTTGCAGTTTCTCTTCATCGCGCCGGAGCGGCTGCGCGTACCGGGCTTTGCGGAGATGCTGTCCAAGCGGCCGCTGGCGCTGATTGCGATTGATGAGGCGCACTGCATCTCGCAATGGGGGCATGATTTCCGGCCTGATTACCGGATGCTGGGGGAGTGGTTGCCTGCATTGCGTAATGGAAGCGGCAAGCAGGAGAAAGCGCCGGTGTTGGCGCTGACCGCTACGGCTACGCCGACTGTGCAGGCCGACATTGTTGCGCAGCTTGGCATGGCTGGGCCGGCAAAGTTTATTCACGGCTTTCGGCGGGACAACCTTGCTATTGAAGTTGTTGAAGTTTCTGTGCCGATGCGCGCGAGGATTATCTGTGGGCTGCTGAAGGATGCTTCGCGGAGGCCGGCGATTGTGTATGCGCAGTCGCGGAAGCAGGCGGAGAAGCTGGCTGAGGAACTGGGCAGTGTGACGCGGGCGGCGGCTTATCATGCAGGGCTGGATGCGGAGACGCGTGAGCGTGTGCAGAGGGCTTTTCAGGCGGGCGAGCTTGAGGCTGTTGTGGCGACGATTGCGTTTGGAATGGGAATTGATAAGGCCGATATTCGCACAGTGATTCATGCGGGGTTGCCGGCAACGGTTGAGGGCTACTACCAGGAGATTGGCCGAGCGGGACGCGATGGTAAGCCGAGCCGCACGATCCTGATGCACAGCTACGCGGACCGCAAGACACATGATTTTCTGCTGGACCGCGATTATCCGCCGGTTGAGCATTTGAGCCGTGTTTATGCGCTGCTGCGCGAGGAGCCGCAATCGATCGAGGAACTGCGCTTTGATGCGAAGTTTGGCGAGGAGGCTTTCGACAAAGCGCTTGAAAAATTGCAGATTCATGGCGGCGCGCGCGTGGACTTTACCGGGAACGCTACGATTGGCGGGCCGGGATGGAAGAAAACTTACGCAGTGCAGGCGGATTATCGGCGCGAGCAGTTGGAAAAAGTTCTGCGTTATGTGAAAGGGAATGGATGCCGCATGGCTGCGCTGGTGCGGCACTTTGGCGATGAAGAGGACGCTGCGAGCGACTGCGGGCACTGTGATGTCTGCGATCCTGCGGGTGCCGTGCTGCGGCTCTTTCGGCGGGCTACGGCTGAGGAGCGGCGATGGGTGCAGGAGGTGATTGAAGTGTTGCGCCCGGCGAGCTACAAAACCGTAAAGCAGTTGATGAGTGAGTTCGGCTGGACGGAGCGGATGGGACGCGATGGATTGGAAGAGCTGCTTGGCGCGATGCTGCGTGCGAGTTTGATTGCGAGCGAAGAGGCTGCGTTTGAGAAGGACGGGCGCGTGATTCCGTATCGCAAATTGAGCTTGACGGATGCTGGGTTGGATACGCGGCCGACAACGCCGGTTGCGTTGCTCTTTGCCATTGGAATTGTGGAAGAGCTTGGTGGCGGTACAGCGAAACAGCCGCCGAAGCGGCGCGGAGAAAGCAAGG
>JASHPD010000152.1 GCA_030038315.1 Acidobacteriaceae bacterium | reverse complement strand
CTGCGGCGATCACCACTCTCCCATCCAAGGTCCTCGCGGCCTTACGGTGACGCTTCGGTTGCAGGTCTGACTAATCTCCTTTACGAGGTCCAATGGCCTCACGCAATCAATCCAGCCCGCAACCTGCCTGCTCCACAGCTCCTGCTGTGGAGCCTATCGCCTCAGAATCTCGATGTCCTATTCATGCCATCTCCTTTATTCAGGGATCCGGGAACGGAGATCAGGCAATCAAGCCCGCGGCCGTTCCATCTCAAAAATTTTCCATCACAATGGAAGCCGGAAAATGCGCCGCTTACACTTCGCTCATCGGATCACTGATGCCGTATTCCTTGAGCTTGCGGTAGAGCGTCGTCTTGCCGATGCCGAGCAGCTTCGCCGCCCGCAGCTTGTCGCCGGCGAGCGCGCGAATCGTCGAGAGGATCGCCTGCTTTTCCATCTCGGCCAGCGTCGTCACCTGCGGCGCGGCAGCCTCGTCCTCGATCGGCTGCCCGGCCGGCAGCATCGCCCGCCGCGCGGCCAGGCTCGCCTCAAGCCCCGAGTTCTGGAGCTGCGTAGGCAGGTCGCCCAGGTGCAGCACCGGACCCGAGGAAAGCGCGCAGGCCCGCTCGACGGAGTTCTCAAGCTCGCGCACGTTGCCCGGCCAGTCGTAACGCATCATCGTGCGCAAGGCCTCGTCGGAGAGCGTGAGATTCTCGCCGCGCTCGCGGCTGATGCGGTCCAGAAAGTGCGCCGCCAGCAGCGGAATATCCTCGCGCCGGTCGCGCAGCGAAGGCAGCCGCAGATTGACGACATTCAAGCGGTAGAAGAGATCCTTGCGGAAGGTTCCCTTGTCCACCATCGCCGCCAGATCGCGGTTGGTCGCCGCCACAATGCGCGCCTTGATCGGCACGCGATGCGTCGCGCCCACGGGCCGCACCTCGCGCTCCTGCAGCGCGCGCAGCAGCTTCGCCTGCAGATCGAGCGGCAGCTCGCCAATCTCATCGAGAAACACTGTCCCGCTCTCGGCCGAGACCAGCAGCCCGTCCTTCGAGCGGTTCGCGCCCGTAAACGCGCCCTTCACGTAGCCGAAGAGCTCGCTCTCGATCAGCGTCGGCACAATCGAGCCGCAATCGACGGGCAGAAACGGCTTCTGCGCATTCGCCCCATAGGCGTGAATGGTGCGCGCCACCAGCTCCTTGCCCGTTCCGCTCTCGCCGAGGATCAGCACCGGATGCGAGCTCTGCGCCACCTTCGACAGGATGCGGTAGAGCTTCTCCATCTCGGGCGAGCGTCCGATCATCGCGCCCAGTCCCTGCGAAGCACGCAACTGTTCGCGCAACTGCCGCGTCGCCGTGTCGGCCGAAAGCGCCTGCGTGGCGCGCTCCAGCACCGACGAGAAATCGTCGATCGCAAACGGCTTCGTCAAGTAATCGGCAGCCCCGCAGCGCATCGCCTCGACCGCCGTATTCACCAGCCCCGAAGAGGTCATGGCGACGATCGCGATGCGCGGGTAAAGCAGCTTGACCTCGGCGATCAGCTCCAGGCCCTCGCGCGAGCCGGCCAGCGGCAGGTTCACCAGCAGGATGTCCGCCGCGCTTGACCGCAGCAGGCTCCGCGCCTGCTGAAAATCGGTGGTGGTTTCAACCGCATAGCCGAGCCCCGACGCAATCTCGGAGCAGGCCGAGCGGATCGCCGGATCGACATCAACGACAAGCAGATGCAGGCGTGCTGCCGGCTCCGCCGCTTGAGGGAAGAACTCCATGGACCGTGTCTGGAAGACTGTTGCCAACATTGTATTCGCCTCGCTTGGTTTTGTTGAAAGGAATGAAATCCTGAACCTCAGTTGCTACGGACAGGAAGCTCGATCTCGATGCGTGCGCCGCCCGGCGAGTCCCTGAATCCGGCTCCGAACTGCCCGCGATTCCCCGCCAGCATCCGCCCCCCGGCGGCCGCGACGATCGACCGGCAGATAAAGAGCCCCAGCCCGCGATGCGCAGCAGGCCACGCGGCAGGACTCGCGGCGGGCCGGGAATCCACCGCTCCACCGGTGTGCGCGCCGGCGGTAAAGCCCGGCTCAAAGATCGCCTCCAGTTGCGCCGGATCGATCCCCGGCCCGGAGTCTTCCACGGCAAGCAGCAGTGCCGGAGCCGCATCGGCGCTGGCCGCGCGCTCGCGCAGCGTAATCCCGATCTGCCCTGCACCCGAGCCCGGGCCGGATTGGGCTCCGGCAATCGCCTCCGCCGCATTCTTCACCAGGTTGACCAGAATCCGCGTCAAATCCTCCGTAGTCAGCCAGACCGGCAACGCGCCCGCATCGGCTGTGACCGCAACCCGGATTCCCGGCCCGGCCAGCGCATCCAGCAGATTGCTCAGCCCCAGCAGTTCCTCGCGCAGGTTTTCAATCGGGCTCTCGGGCAGCGCCATCGAGAGCACGGCCGGCGTCCGCGCCGCCGCCATCTCTTTCTTGCCCACGAGCGCCAGCTTCTCCACCAGCCTCCGGCTTGCAGCCGCCACCAGCCGCAGCTCGCCCGCATAGTGCCGGCTCGCCGGATGCAGAATCCCCGGCTCTTCGAGCAGGTCGCAGTAGAGCTCCAGCGCCTGCACCATGTTGCGCGCGTCGTGGGCCAGCCCGGAGAGCGTTTCGCTCCGCCCGCCGCGCGAGGCCAGTGTCTCGGCAAAGGCCTGCGCCCTGCCGCGTGTCACCCCGGTTATGGTTCCGGCCCCCGGGCTCCGCCGCAGTGCCGGAAAGATTTCCTTTGTCACCGTTGCCTGCATGGCTTTGATCCTCTCCGGCTCGCCGAATCTGCTTCGGGAGCCTTCCCAATCCGGCCTCACCGCGCCGTCTCTGTCCCGCTTATATACACGTCGCGTGCCAAACCCGGACACTCTAAATAAATTGTTCATTAGAAATGAGATGACCGCATTTCAAGCCGGCTTGCAGCGCCGGTGCAAACCGAGCCAGTCGTCCTGAAACGGGACACACCCGCTGGACTTTTCGGCGTAAACTGTTGATCCTGAACAAATTCCCTCCAAATTCCCACTCTGGCCGGCACAATCGCCCCATTCCCGGAATGAAACCAAACCGGAACCGCTCCTCCCACCCGCGGAATCCCATCCCCGGAAACCCGCCCCAAATCGAGCCCGATTCCAGCCCAAATTCCAGCCCGGTTACAATGCCGTTATGCGCTCGACCCCTTCCGTTTTCCGTCCCGGCAACCGCGCCGAGGACCAACTCAGGCCGCTTACTCTCACCCCCAGCTTTGTCCAGACCGCCGAGGGCTCGGTCCTTGTCACCCTGGGCAACACGCGCGTCCTCACCAACGCGACCGTCGAGCAGGGCGTCCCAGGCTGGCTGCGCAACTCGGGGCGCGGCTGGGTCACGGCGGAGTACGCCATGCTCCCCCGCTCGACGGTCACACGGACACCACGGGAAAGCGAGCGCGGCAAGATCGGCGGCCGGACGCACGAAATCCAGCGCCTCATCGGCCGGAGCCTGCGCTCGGCGGTCGATATGCAGGCCCTCGGCGAGCGCACCGTCATCCTCGACTGCGACGTGATCCAGGCCGACGGCGGCACGCGCACCGCGGCCATCACCGGCGCGGCGGTAGCGCTGGGCATCGCCCTCAACGCGCTGGTCAAGGCCGGCACGCTCAAGCAGTCGCCGCTGAAGCAGCTCGTCGCGGCCACATCCGTCGGCATCGTCAATGGAAAAAACCTCCTCGACCTCTGCTACGAAGAGGATTCCCAGGCCGAAGTGGACATGAACGTAGTCATGACCGCCGACGGCGGTCTGGTCGAAACGCAGGCGACAGCCGAAAAAGGCAGCTACACCCGCACGCAGTTGAATGCGCTCATTGATTTAGCCGAAGTGGGTTTGAAGGAAATCTTCGCGGCGCAGCAAGCGGTATTAAGCTCTTAGCTTCGACGCCCGGCTCATGGAACCCCGCAGCGAAAACAGAGCCGCCGGAATGACTTCGTACCATCCATTCCACCACAATCGAGCTAAAAGCTAAGAGCTAACAGCTAAAAGCTGCTTTCTCACTCCGCGCGAAGCGCTTCGACAGCATTCACCCGCGCCGCCCGGTACGCCGGAACCGCCGAAGCGATCACCGCCGAGGCCAGAATCACGCTCGCCGCGCCGGCAAAGGCCAGCAGCCCCGGCTGGTC
>JASHPD010000151.1 GCA_030038315.1 Acidobacteriaceae bacterium | reverse complement strand
GTAAGCGTCCAACCCTCCCCACTTGACAGTTGACCGGTGCCTGGGGCGGTGCTTACTCAGCTTGGCGAAGTGTCCAGCTAAAAATAGCTGGACGCTTCGTTTAAGCACCGGCTGGATGGCCTCGGGCTATTGAATCGAGGGTTTCTTGTCGTGTTTTCGCGGTGCGAGAAGCCGGTTTACTTCTTCGCGGGAAAAATCTTCTGGATTGAAATCTCCTCCCAGCCACTCGCGGAGTTCCTTGTAACGCCTGTGAGATGGCTTTGCAAGTATCTTCCGCAGGTCATAGTAGCCGGGGATTCCGCCGCAGTCTTCCGGCGGGCAGGCAAGTTGACCATCGAGGCAAACCGGATAGATTGTATCTGCATCTGCGGGCAGTAGCGCTTCGACCTCGATTTCATGCGCCCAGTTGTCACCGAAGTCATATATGTAGAGCATTTTTTCTCCGGCTGCTGCAAGCACCTCGGAGAGGCGCACTCTGCGCTCGTCTTCGACTGCGGGAGATCGGAAGAACGGGTCCGCGGGTTCCGGCTGTCCGAAGCGTTGTTGTGCAGTGCGGAACTCATGCAGGTGCATATCTTCCCAACCCATCGTTATCTGCAATGCGCGGTGTAGCTGCGCTAGACTCAGGGATGCGGGAACGAGCAGTCTGCGCCATATGGGCGGTTTGGTGTCGAGCAGAGAAACCTTGAGCTGATAGACATCCGCCTTCTTCTTGAGCGCAATCTTACTGCCGTTGCCCGCCGCCTGCGCGGTGTTGTTTTTCCGGGTAGCCATATCGAGTTCGATTCCATGCTACTTTACCGTCCTGGGTGGTGCTTGCAATCACGCTTATTCGGCTTGGCGAAGTGTCCAGTTAAAAATAGCTGGACGCTTGGGCGAAGCACCGGTCATGCGGCTTTCGGGGTGGAATCGGCCAGTTCGGCGGCGAGGTTCCAGGGAAGCAACTCCGCGATGCGGTTGATGGGGTGGGCGTTGACGCGCGTGAGCACGGTGCGGAGATAGAGTTCCGGGTCGAGTCCGTTGAGCTTGGCCGAGCCGATGAGCGAGTAGATGGCGGCAGCGCGCTCGCCGCCGGCGTCGGATCCGGCGAAGAGATAGTTTTTACGTCCGAGCGCTACGGCGCGCAACGCCCGCTCGGCGGCCGAGTTGTCGATCTCAAGTCTTCCATCTTCGGCGTAGCGCGTCAGGGCGCGCCAGCGCGAGAGCGCATAGCGGATCGCGCCCGCCGTCTCGCTCTTCGGCGAGAGTTGCCGCAGGGATTTTTCCATCCAGAATCGAAAGTCATCGAGCAGCGGTTTTGCGCGCGCCAGGCGTGCTTCGCACCGTACGCCAGCGGGCTTGCCACGAACTTCTTCCTCGATGGCGTAGAGCGCGCCGATGCGCTTGATCGCTTCGGTGGTGGTCGACGAAGCGTGCAGCACATGAATCTCATGGAACTTGCGCCGCGCGTGTGCCCAGCAGGCGACTTCATAGATGCCGTCGCCGTAAAGGTGATGAAAGCCCGCATAGGCGTCGGCATGAAGCGCGCCCTTGAAGTTCTTCAAGTGAGTGCGCGGATGTTCGCCCTTGCGGTCTTCAGAATATGCGAACCAGACAGCAGGCGCTGTCTCTTCGCCCGAGGGGCGGTCATCGCGGACGTAGGTCCAGAGCCTTCCGGTTCTGGTCTTGCCACGGCCAGGCTCCAGTACAGGGATCGGCGTGTCGTCGGCGTGGAGCTTGGAGCCGCTGAAGACGTGCCTGCCGAGCGCGTGGAGCAGCGGCGAGAGCATCTCGGAAGAAGCGCCGACCCAGTTCGCCAGCGTGGAGCGTCCAAGCTCAACGCCCTGCCGCGCGTAAATCTCTGACTGGCGATAGAGCGGCAGGTGGTCGCAATACTTCGAGACCAGCACATGGGCCAGCAGAGCCGGCCCGGCAAGACCGCGCTCGATGGCCCGGCTCGGAGCTGGAGCCGTAACTACGTGATCGCAGTTGGCGCAGGCAAACTTGGGTCGCACATGGCGGAGCACCTTAAAGCTCTCCGGGATGTACTCGATCTGCTCGCTCGTATCTTCGCCAAACTTGCGCAACTCGCCGCCGCACGCGGCGCAGCAGTTGTTGTTGAGTTCGTGCATGACAACTTCCCGATGCAGATGTTCGGGCAGCGGCTTCCGGCCAGGACGCACGGCAGACTCCGGCAGAGGAGCGACGACCTCGGCAATCGCCTCGCCCGCGGCCTGCTCGACTTCCAGTTCTTCCAGTCCCAGTTCAAGCTGTTCCAGTTGTGCGACGATCTTCTCGCTCTTCCTGCCGAAGGCCTTGTGCCGTAGCTTCTCGACCATCAGCTTCAGGCGTTCAATCTGCTCATCGCGGGAACGCAACTCCTTACCTCGTTCGGCAAGCTGGCTGCGCAGAATATCGAACTCGGCTTCGAGCGCCGCAAGCTCCGCTTCCTGTGCGGCGGAGGCTTCGCGCTGCGCGAACAACAGCGCCATCAGTGCTTCGCGGTCCAGCGAATCGAGATCGGGCAGAGCGGCCGCGTCCATGAAGGCAGTATGGCATCTTGCGCTGTGGAAATGAGAACGAAAAGCCGCATGAATACAGGCGATTATTACGTTTGCCTATACAGCCATCGGCGGTGCGAAGGTGCGCTCCGGCCTGCGCCAGTCGATCCCTTCGAGCAGCATCGACAACTGGGCGCGTGTAAGGGAAACCGTTCCGCTTGTGGCCTGCGGCCAGATGAAATACCCGCGCTCCAACCGCTTGGCGAACAGGCACAGACCGTCGCCATCAAACCATAAAACCTTCACGGTGTCGCCGCGTCTTCCGCGAAAGACAAACACATGGCCCGAGTACGGCTGCTGCTGAAGCACCGTCTGCACCTGCGCGCTCAGCCCCGGAAAGCCCCGCCGCATATCCGTCACGCCTGCTGCCAGCCATATCCGCGTCCCAGACCGGAGTTCGATCACCGCGCCAGTCTCTCGATGACTGCGCCGGCCAGCGCCGCATCCACCCCGGCTTCGATGGTCACTAGCGCACGACCGGGAAACTCGATGTGAATCGAGCCTGCCGAAGACGTCTGAACTGGTTCCGCAGGGACTCGCGCTTCCTCGCCTATAACGACCGGCACCAACCCGCCAGTGTCTGCCTCGACCAGTCGGCCCGCTCGATACAACCGCCGCCAGTCAAATACCTGGTGGGAGTTTACTCCCTCGGCCTGTGCCACTCGCGCCACGCTCATCCCAGGTTGCAGCGTCAACTCCACGATCCGACGCTTCTCCGCTATCGTCCTTCGTACTCGCATAAACGAATCGTCGGAAATGACGCGATACGGAAGCAAGTGGGCGGGGGTGGACGCTTAC
>JASHPD010000150.1 GCA_030038315.1 Acidobacteriaceae bacterium | reverse complement strand
CATCGGTGAAGAGCGAAGTGAGCGAATAATCGATGTGCGGGAAAGCGCGGTCGAGGAGGCGGATGACTTTGGGGAACTCCGCGCGCTGGACGCAGGTAGAGGCTCCGGCAGTGAAGGCGGCGAAGGCTTCGGCGTCCGCATCTGTGTAGGGCTTGACCGCGGCGGTGATGTTCTGGTCACCGAAATGAAGGATGGCGAAGGCGAAGGATTGGGCCTCGCCTGTAATGGAGCTGGCGATGTGCGCGCGGCCGACGGCAAGCTTGCCGCGGCCGGAGACGAAGATCTCGTAAGAGATGCGACGGACGCGATAGCTGTAGATCTCAGTTTCGTCGGCGTAAGAAGAAAAAATGGAGCTGATGGCGTAGTGGGCGGCGACCTGCTCGAGGCTGAGCTTCATGGAACCGATGATGCCGTGGTAGATTTTTGCTCCGTCCTCAGCTTTTGCGAGATTGGAGCCGGCTTCCTTGAGCTGATCGATGAAGGCGGGCTCCAGCGCGGCGGCGCGGTCGGCGAATAATTCCTGCGCTAGCTGCAGGACGCGCGCGGCATAGGCGATGACCTGCACGGACTCGATGCCGGAGATGTCATCGAAGAACCAGCCGCAGCTTGTGTACATGAGCTGCGCGTGGCGCTGCATCTCCATGAGCTTGAGGGCGCGGACGCGCTCGTCTTCTGTGAGCGGGTGGCGCTGGTGCATGGCAAAGAAGCGCTTTTCAGCTTCGGCGGTGCGATGGAGGATGATGTCGATGTAGGCGTCGCGAGCTTCCCAGACGTGCTTGAAGAGCTTTGCGCCTTCTTCTTCGGTGAGCGGGATGAGAGCGTCACGGAGGTCGTCAAGGGCCTTGCGCAAGGGCCAGCGCCAGGCCTGGCCCCAGCCGGGACGGCCGGTGTTGCAGCCGCAATTCGAGCGCCAGCGCTCGATGCCGTGGACGCAGCTCCAGGAGCTGTTTTCGACGATCTCGCATTCATACTCGGGCGGATAGAGGGCGAGAAAGTTGGCGTAGTTGATGAGGTGAATGTTGCGGTCCTGCTCAATGAGCTTGAGCGCGTAGGCAAGGGCCATTTCGCCGTGCTTGTGATGGTGGCCGTAGGTTTCGCCGTCGGTGGCGACGTGGACTAGCTGCGGACGCGGCTCATCTTTGAAGCCTTCCTTGAGGCGCTCCTCGAAGGCTTCGCCGGAGTTGAGCAGACCCTCGAAGGCGATGGCCTGCGAGACGGCGCCGTTGTAGAAGAAGACCGCGATGGACGCGCCGGAGGGCAGGCGCACGAGATAAGGGCGCGTCGAGTCGACGGAATCGTCAAGCGTTGGAGCCCATGTTTCGCCGCCGGCAAGTTTGCGGATGCGGCGGCACTGGCGCGGAGCGAGCACGGTGAAGCGGATGCCGTGCTGGGCAAGCAGCTCCAGGGTTTCATTGTTGACCGCGGCTTCGGCAAGCCACATACCCTCAGGAATTGCTCCGTAGTGGCTGGCGTAGTCCGCAATGCCCCAGCGGATTTGCGTGATCTTGTCGCGGCGGTTGGCGAGCGGCAGGATGATGTGGTTGTAGACCTGCGCCAGGGCCGAGGAGTGGCCGCGGTTGGAGCGGCGGCTGCGCTGCTCGCCGTCGAGGATCATGCGATAGGTGCGCTGGGCGTTGTCCTTGAGCCAACTGAGGAGCGTGGGACCGAAGTTGAAGCTGATGCGCGCGTAGTTGTTGAGGATGCGCGAGATTTTGTTTTTGCCGTTGAGGATGCGCGCGGCTCCGTTGGGCGCGTAGCACTCGGCGCAGACGCGCTCGTTCCAGTCGTGATAGGGCGCGGCGGAGTCCTGCGTTTCGACGGCTTCAAGCCAGGGGTTCTCGCGCGGAGGCTGGTAGAAGTGGCCGTGAATGCAGATGTAGCGCTTGGAAGAAGGCAAAGAAGGCATCGATAAATCCGTTTGCGCGCCTTCAGCTCTTTTCGAGGCAGCCGCGCATCTATTCGCGTCTATTGTAGGCTCATGCCTGGCGGGATGGGTTAAGGACGGCCGGACGGCAAAATCATTTTGTCGAGGCCGCGGGCGGCTTTGTCGAGATCGCAGGCGCGCCAGAGATACCAGCTTGCCACGCTGCGGAAAGGCTTCCACTTTTCGCCGCGGCGGAGCAGAGCTTCGGGCCTGGGTAAATCATCGGCGGTGATGGCGCGGGTTTTGGGCAGGCGCTGAAAGGTCAGCGCGAAGCCTTTGCGGACGCCGTAGTCGGTGATCGGAAATACGTCGGGGCGGCCCATGCGGAAGATCAAAAGCATTTCGACGGTCCAGGGGCCGATGCCGCGAACTTCCGTGAGGCGCTTGACGATTTCGGCGTCGGACATTTTCTTGATGGCAGCGTGCGTGGGCACGGCGCCGTCGAGGGTCTTTGCGGCGAGGTCGCGCATGGCTTTGATCTTGTTGCCGGAGACGCCGCAACCGCGAAGACGTTCTTCGGGAGCGCTGAGCAGGCTTTCGGGGGATGGGTCGCCGCCGAAAAACTCGCGCACACGGCGGTGGATGGTTGCGGCGGCCTTACCGTGGAGCTGCTGGTAGAGGATCGATTCCAGCAGCGACTCGAAGGGCGAGGACCAAGCATCGAGCTTGAGCGTGAACGGGCCAACGCAATCGATGAGTTTGGCCAGCTTAGCGTCGGCGGCGCGCAGATGCGCGACGGCCTCTTCCGCGCTGAACGGCAGTTTGCTGCTGCGTCGTCTTTCGTGAGTCATACGGAGGCAGTTTATCGTATGCGGTGCCGGCTTCGTTCGCTGGGATTATCCTACCCTAGCGCCAAAAGCAAACACGGCGCCAGGGTGGGCACCTACACAGTTGCAACAGAAAACGCCTCAAATCCTGCGCGGCGCTGCGGCGTTGTCATGATAGCTTGGACGAGTCCCCTGCATGGAGGCTGTGTGTCTCTTTTCAAGCGCTTCCGCTGTATTGCCGTTTCGCTGGCGATGGGCATTGTTGCCATGCTGAGCGCGGCGCGCCTTGCGGCGCAGGTTCCCGTGATTGACGCGAGCGACCTGCACCAGCCTACTTCGTTTGCGGAAGGCTGGCTGGTCGAGGCTGGCGACAATCCCGCATGGGCTGACCCGAATTACGACGATTCGCATTGGCGGCGGTTCAATGCGCAGGCTGATTCGCTTCATGCTCTCTTTCCCGGCCAGAAGCCTGCGGTTGTCTGGTACCGGCTGCATATCAAGGTGGCTCCGCACGACGTTGGCCTTGCCATTGAGGAGTACTACCTCTCATCCGCCTTTGAGGTTTACTCGAACGGCGTAAAGATTATGCAGGTCGGCTCGGTCAATCCTTATTCTCCAAACGATTACCGTGCGCGGCTGCTGGCGCTGATTCCGCGCGATCAGATTGCCGCGGGCAACATCGTTATTGCCATTCGCACGCACATGTCCGCCACTGAGTGGGGCAACGCCTTTCCCGGCCTCTACTACTACAACCTTGTCTTCGGCCTGGAAGGCGCGCTGCGCGAGGATAGCTGGCTCAACGTCATCGGTTTCAACGCGCTGACGGCTATCAGTTTTCTGCTCTACCTGTGCATGATTGCCGGCGGGCTGCTGCTTTACTCCGCGCAGCGTCGCCTGGAGTATCTCTTCCTGGCGCTTGCGTATATTGCCGATGCGCTTCCCCTGCTCCTGAATTTTTATTCGGGCTTCCATACTTTTCCGGAGTGGTGGCATATCCTCGGCTCGGCGTGTATGCTTGTTTTTCCTTATCTCATAGCCCGCACGTACCTGGCCTTTCTTGCGCGCCCGGTGGGCTGGCGCATGAATGCTTTTCTCATCTTTGTCGGCATCGTCTACAGTGCGGGAACAACGCTTGACTGGATGAATCTTTCTACCGCTGTCATCCAGATTCTTTGCTTACTGCCGTTTATCGCACTCTTCAGCGTCGTGCTGCCGGTGATTCTCATCTCTGCCATGCGCCGCGGCAGCCACGATGCGGGCATTCTCGTGGTTCCGCTCCTGCTAATGAGCTCCGTATACATCCTGGAGCTTGGCGCTTTCGGCCTTGGGCAGATTCCGGCTCTGCGCATCTTCATGTTCTCGATCTATGACGGGATGGACAACATCAAGGCCGGTCCGTTCATCACTTCTCTCGATACAATTACCGGGCTTCTTGCCACACTTTCGCTGGCGCTGATTATTTTGTTGCGGTCAAACCGGCAGAGCCGGCAACAGGCGGTACTGGAGACAGAGATTGCCCATGCGCGCGAGGTGCAGCAGGTGATTCTGCCGGAGGCGATGGAGAATGTCGCGGGCTTTCATGTGGAAAGCGTCTATGAGCCGGCGCAGGAAGTGGGCGGGGACTTCTTTCAGGCGCTGCCGGATGGCGAGGGCGGAATGCTTGTGGTTGTCGGCGACGTGGCAGGCAAGGGATTGCCGGCGGCGATGCTGGTTTCCATGCTTGTCGGCGCGATTCGCACAGCGGCTGCGTATACGCGCGAGCCAGGCGCAGTGCTGGCGCAACTGAATGATCGGCTGCTGGGACGCACGCATGGCGGGTTTTCGACGGCGATTGCAGCGCATATCACAGCGGACGGGACAGTCGCGATTGCCAATGCGGGGCATCTGGCGCCGTATCTCGACGGGCACGAGATTGAGCTGCCAGGCGCGCTGCCGCTGGGGGTTGATGCGAAGGCGGGCTACGAGACGCATTCCTTTGCGCTGGCGGCGGGAAGCAGGCTGGTGTTTTATTCGGACGGCGTGGTGGAGGCGCAGAACGCAAAGGGCGAATTGCTTGGTTTTGAGCGGGCGAAGGAGCTTTCGAGGAAGCCCGCGGCGGAGATTGCCGAAACGGCAAAACGGTTTGGGCAGTCAGATGACATTACCGTGGTGGCCATTGCGCGCGAAGCGGCGATGGCGAGCGCGGCGTAAGCCCGCTGTACGGCTTTTCCTGTGCGGGGGCGAGCGGCTATTGTGGTGGAAAGGAAAGACGAGGATTTCCTCCATGAAGATGCGCCCGGGAACGCAGACTGGGTTTCTGCTTTGCGGCAAGGAGTGGATCGACGGCGAGGCGATGGAAGTGCGCTCGCCGTGGGACCAGGGACTTGTGGGCCGCGTAACGATTGCTACGCGGGCAGACGCGCGACAGGCTGTGCAGCACGCTGTGGCTTCAATACGGCGCACGCGGGCGCTGCCGCGATGGAAGCGGCGCGAGATTCTGGAAGACATTGCGGCTTCGCTGATCGAACAGAAGGAGCGCTTTGCACAGTTGATTGCCGCTGAGGCGGGCAAGCCGATCCGGCAGGCGCGCACTGAGGTCGATCGCTCGATTTTGACCTTCAAGACTGCGGCCGAAGAAGCGGGACGGCTAGGCGGCGAGACGATTCCGCTGGACTTGACGGAAGGCAATGAAGGCCGATGGGGACTGGTGCAGCGCTTTCCTGTGGGGCCGGTGCTGGCGATTACGCCGTTTAACTTTCCGCTGAATCTTGTGGCGCATAAGGCTGCTCCTGCGTTGGCTGCCGGCTGCCCGCTGATTCTGAAACCAGCGCCGCAGACGCCTTTTACCGCGCTGGCACTGGGTGAAGTGATTTTGAAGGCCGGCTGGCCGGAAGAGGCGCTGGCCGTGCTGCCGTTATCGAATGCCGACACGGCGTGGCTGGCGGAGAAAGAAGACCGCATCAAGCTGGTGAGCTTTACCGGCTCGGCAAAAGTGGGCTGGGAGCTGAAGGCGCACTCGGGGCGCAAGCGCGTGCTGCTGGAGCTAGGCGGAAACTCGGCGCTGATTGTGCATGGCGACTGGCCTGATCTGGACGATGCGGCGATGCGCACGGCGCTGGCGGCGTTTTCTTATGCGGGGCAGTCGTGCATCAGCGTGCAGCGCGTTTACGTGGAGCGCTCGGTTTTCCAGACGTTCCTGTGGAAGGTTGTAGAGGCGGCAAAAAAGCTCGTCGCGGACGATCCGCTCGATGAAAAGACCGACGTGGGTCCGGTGATTCGGCTGAGCGATGCGGAGCGCATTGAGGCGTGGATCAAAGAGGCTGTGCAAGGCGGCGCGCGTCTCATTGAAGGCGGCGCGCGCAACGGCTCACTCATCACGCCGGCGATTCTGACCGGAACGAAGGCCGGTATGAAGCTGCGCGACGAGGAAGTTTTTGGGCCGGTGCTGACGATTGAGCCTTACGAGGACTTTGAAGATGCGCTGGCTGAGGCGAATCACTCGAAGTATGGCTTGCAGGCGGGATTGCTGACACGCGATGCGGGACGCATCCTGACGGCTTATCGCGAGCTGGAGGTCGGCGCGCTGATTGTGGGCGATACGCCGACGTGGCGGCTGGACCCGATGCCGTATGGCGGCGTGAAGGATTCGGGATTAGGGCGTGAAGGGATTCGCTTTGCGATTGAAGAGATGACCGAGCCGCGGATGCTGGTGATGGCGGGATTGCACTAAAAGCAGGGATTAGGGGTTGTAGATAAAAAGCAAGAACTATAAAAGGCAACTGCTATAGATATCCCACCCTGGCGGCAAAAACAAAGACGCCGCAAGGGTGGGGCACCCGGCCGGCGCTTAAGTTCGTGTCAGCGCGAATGGCGCTCGAAACGCGCAGTTCCACCCCGCTCAACAAAAATCGTTGCGCGGAGCCCCGGTTGCCTGGACGGCTAGCCCTTTGTGTCTTCGTACTCTTCATGCCAGGCCATTTGGATGGCTTCGAGTTTTGCTTCGTTCGATTTTGCCGGGTCGTCGGCGAAGCCTTCGAGATTCGTGACGTATTTGTGCAGGTCGGTGAAGCGGACAGTGAGCGGATCGAGGTCGGGGAACTTTTCCTGCAACTGAATGCCGATCTCTTCGGCATCGGTCCAGTGGATTTCGCGGGGCATGTTTTTTCCTTTGTTATTTGTCTTCGGCGAGCGTGAGCGGCTTGCCTTCGGAGACGTAGTTGCGGTTCCACTTGGGAATCTCTACAACGTAGTTGCCGGGCCTGGTGATGACGGCCTGGCAGCCGAGGCGCGAATTCAACTGCTGATCGGCGGCCATGTCGAGGCGGTCGAGCTCGTCGTCTTCGGCTTCGCTGATGCCTGGAGCGCCGTCCTTGACCCATACGTGGCACGTTGTGCAGGCGCAGGCGCCGCCGCAGGCGTGGTCGAGGAAGATGTCAAAGTTTTCGGCGACATCGAGGAAGCTCATGGGCTTGCCGTGGTGATCGTAGGGCATGGTGCCGTACTCGAACTCGACAGTGCGGCCTTCGGGCTCAAAGGTGACGCGGACGAGCTTGTCGGCGGGGATGTTGGTTGTGTTTGCTGCGCTCATTGCGATGCCTTTCTAACAGCGTACCTCACGGGCTAAAGCCCCTTTCAACTCTTCTGCTGCTTACAGCACGGCTGAAGCCGTGCCCTTTCAAAGCTCATTTGAATTCGGCGGGGGCCATGGGGTGCGGCGCGGCGATGTTGTCGCTCAATTCTTCGCCGGCGCTCTGCATGGTTTTGCCGCGGATGGCGGTGGTGACTGCCGCGTCCATCATCAGCTCGGCCAGCCGTTGTGTGGACTTGTCGAGCGCAAGCGTCGCTTCGCGGATCGGGGCAAGCTCGCTGCCGTCTTTTACCGCCGCCAGGTGTGCGCGCGCGGCGTCAATCGCCGCCTGCTCCTGCGCGGTCAACTGCGCCCAAGCGGGATTTGTGCGCGCCTGCTCGACTTTGTTCAGAATTGATTCGGCCTCGTTGCGGGCTTCGATGAGCAGGCGCCTGGCGAAGTCTTCTTCGGCGTGGTCGAAGGATTCTAGGATCATGCTTTCGACCTGCTCATCGGTGAGGCCGTAGGTTGGTTTCACTTCGATCTGAGCCTGCTGGCCGCTGCGCTGCTCACGTGCGGAGACCTGCAGGATGCCGTCGGCGTCGATGAGAAATTTGACTTCGATGCGCGGCAGGCCGGCGGACATGGGCGGAATGCCTTTGAGATCGAAGCGCGCGAGCGAACGGCAGTCTGCTGCTAACTCGCGCTCGCCCTGCACGACATGGATCGCCACATTGGCCTGGCCATCGACGCCGGTGGTGAAGTGCTCCGTGGCTGACGCGGGGATGGTTGAGTTGCGCTGAATAATTTTGGCAACTGTTCCGCCAAGCGCCTCAATGCCGAGCGAAAGCGGCGTTACGTCGAGGAGCAGAAGCTCTTCGGTCGCCTTCGACGCGCCGGCGAGGATGTCGGCCTGCACGGCTGCGCCTAGCGCGACAACTTCATCGGGATTCAGCTCGGTGTGCGCCTTCTTGCCGCGCGCGCTCAGGTGGAAGAGATCATCGACAAGCTGGCGGACGGCAGGGATGCGCGTGGAGCCGCCGACGAGGACGACTTCGTCAATTTGCTCGGGCAGCACATTCGCATCGAGCATCGCTTGCTTGCACGGCGCCGCGGTGCGCTGGAGGATGGGCTCGATTAGATCGTCAAAAACTTCGCGCGGGATTTCGCGTTGATATCGGTCGCCGTTAGGCAGCTCGATATCGAAGTGCGCGACAGGGTTCGTGGAAAGCTGAATCTTCGCGTCGATTGCGGCTTTGCGCAAGGCCTGCACCGCGCCGGGATGTGCGCGCAGATCGACGCCGTGCTCGGCATGAATTTCATCGAGCGCAATGGTGAGCAGGAGATTGTCGATGTCGTCGCCGCCGAGGTGCGTGTCGCCGTTGGTCGATTGCACTTCGAAGATGCCATCGCGGAGCTTGAGGATGGAGATGTCGAACGTTCCGCCGCCGAGGTCGTAGACGGCGATGATTCCCTCTTTTGCGCGGTCGAGGCCATAGGCTAGCGCGGCTGCGGTTGGCTCGTTGACGAGGCGCAGGACTTCGAGGCCGGCCATGCGGCCTGCGTCCTTGGTGGCCTGGCGTTGCGCGTCATTGAAATACGCGGGCACGGTGATGACGGCCTGCGTTACCGGCGAGCCGAAGAAGCGCTCAGCGTTGCGCTTGAGCTGGCGCAGAACGTAAGCGGAGATTTCCGGCGGCGTGAAGGCGAGCTCGCCGAGCTGCACACGCGGGACTTCGCCTTCTTCCACGTCTTTCGCTAAACGGAACGGGAAGAACTTGAGCTCGCTCTGCACTTCGCTGACGCCGCGGCCCATGAGGCGCTTGACCGAGTAGATGACGCGCTCCGGCGTTTCAATGAGCGCTTTGCGGGCACTGTTGCCGACGGTGACTGTCGGGCGGCCACCTTCCGTGGGAACGGGATCGAGCGCTACGACACTGGGGACGAGGTTGGAGCCATCGACGCCGGGAATGACCACCGGCTTCGAGCCTTCCATGTAGGCGACCAGGGAGTTGGTGGTTCCGAGGTCGATGCCGACTACGCGGTTTTTTTCCTGATTTGCTGCCATGATTTCCTTAATTTTCTGCTGCCGCTTTGCGCACCCATGCGGGCGGATTCAGAACAAATTGCGCTTCGCCATTGCCAAAGGACCAGTCGCGGTATGTGTTTTCCGTCAGCACGATCATTACGTCTTCGGTGGAAACGCCGATGGCGGAGTGCAGGCGCTCGGCGATGCGCTTGTAGAGTGCCTGTTTTTGTTCGACTGTGCGGCCCTGGCTGAGAAAAATCTGCGCGAGGATGAAGCGCTCGGTTCTGTTCATTCCCATGAAGGTTGGGTCGATGAATAACTCTTCCGCGGGATGCGCGGTTACGACGATGAATTTATCGCCTTCCGGGATGCCGATGGTCTCGCGCATGGCTTCATAAACGGCATCGGCTATGGCTTTGCGATCGGACGGTGGCGTGGATGGATAGACCGAGATACGGACAAAAGGCATCGGCTAAGCTCCCAACGTTTCGGTCACGTCGCGGACCAGGTTGCTGAGATAACGCCTGCGGTCGAGCAGCGCCATCATGGTCTTTTGCGCGGTTTCACGCGTTTGCGCGTCGCCTTCGTCCCATTTGGTCCATTCGGTGTGCAACTGTTCGTCTACTTCGTCCTGCAATGCTAGAAATTTCTTCTCGGCTTGCTGCAAATCGGACTGCAACTGCTCGTCTACCTCGCCCATCTTGCGATTCATGCGCATCTCTTCGAGTTGCATGTTGAGCTCGAAGACTTCTTCGAGCAGATCGGCGGGGACGCGGGATGGGTCTTTTCTGTCTTTGCCAGCGAACTCTTCCCCGATTTCGGCACCGTGGAGCTTGAGCAGGTAATAGGTGCGCGTGAGCGGGTCTTTCAGCGTGCGATAGGCGTCGTTAAGCAGGGACGATTGCGCGAGGCTCCATTCCTTCTCGTTCTCGCTTGCGCGGGCAAAGCGGTCGGGATGCAGCTTGCGGCTGAGCTTGTGGAACTGGCGCTCCAACATGCCGAGGTCGAGATTGAGGCGCGGGACTAATCCGAAGATGGAAAAATAATTGCCGCCCGCGGGCGGCTGGATTTTGCCGCAGTGAGGACAGAAAAGCGCCGATCCTTTACTCGATACAGACTGGGCAATCAGCACAGATTCAAGTTGGGCCAAACAAGCCCAGCAAACTGCGGGAGCGGTTGTGGTGATGGTGGATTCCTGCGCGTTCAACATAGCTCTGCTTTCCTTTTGCGCGCGTCTTGGCGAAGGGGGCGAACCCGAACACTCTAGGCCGAAAACGAAGACCCGCAGCCGCAGGAGCGCGAGGAGTTCGGGTTAATGAAGTTGAAACCCTGGCGCAGCAGCGATTCCTCGTAGTCGAGCGTCATGCCGTGGAGGTAGAGGAAGCTCTTGGGATCGACGAAGACGCGGACGCCGTCGAACTCATAAATCCTGTCGCGCTCGCGGGGTCGGGTGTCGAATTTGATGGAGTACGACAGACCCGAGCAGCCGCCGCCCAGCACGCCGAGGCGCAGGCCGCCTTCTTCGGGTGAGATGCCTTCTTTGGCCATCGCGCTGCGGATGCGGGCTACGGCTTTGGGCGTGACGAGAAGGCCCTGGCTCGGCGGGACTGGCCGTCCAGGCGACTGCGCCTCCGGCGCGGCTTGCGATGCCGTGGCCGTCATGCCTTCCGCGGGTTTGCTCTCGATGCTGACGAAGTTCGACATACTCACCTAATTCCCGAAAACCAAACTTCAGGGACTAAAGCGCGCAAGAGTTTGGCGCATACCGATTGCCGGGACTAAAGCCCCGGCCTACCGGTTATTCCTTCTCTGCACTTACTGCGCAGCGGCGGTTGCGGCCGGAGCCGTCTCGGCAACGCCGTTCTTCTTCTTCCAGTCGCCGATGGCGGCGCGGATGGCGTCCTCGGCCAGCACCGAGCAGTGAATCTTGACCGGAGGCAGCGAAAGCTCCTTCACGATGTCAGTGTTCTTGATCTCCAGCGCTTCTTCCACCTTGCGGCCCTTGATCCACTCGGTGGCGAGCGACGAGCTCGCAATCGCCGAGCCACAGCCGAAGGTCTTGAACTTCGCCTCTTCGATGACCTGCGTCTCCGGATTGACGCGAATCTGCAGGCGCATCACGTCGCCGCACTCCGGCGCGCCGACGAGGCCGGTGCCGACCTCCTGCGCGCTCTTGTCCAGCGTGCCCACGTTGCGCGGATTGTTGTAGTGGTCCACTACCTTGTCGCTGTATGCCATTTCGATCTCCTGCGCGGGGGAAGCCGCGCGTGTTCCTTTGTTTGATTCGGCAGAACGGCCTGCCGATGCTTGCTATCTTGCCCAAAAACTATCTCAGGCGCTGGCCGCGAGATTTCTTTTTTCGCGCCATTTCTTCCAGAGATGACCAACCCATCGATTTCCAAAAAGTGCTACTGCACATCCCACGGCCCAAGCCAGTGCCTCATACCAATGCACGGGCTTATGTCGCCACAATTGCTCAGTGGCACAATAGCTCGTTGTTGCTACAGCCACTCCTAACAACTTGAAGCGGACTGTCTGGGTCGTATTGGATGAAACCGCAGCCATTCAAGTTCCTTAATGCGCCTGCCATTCGATCTTGGTCAGGTCAATGCCTTCCTTCACCATCTCGTAGAGCGGCGAAAGCTCGCGCAGCTTCTGCACCACGTCGATGACCTTCGCGCCTACGTAATCGACTTCGGCTTCCGTGTTGAAGCGGCCGAGGCCGAAACGGATGCTTGAGTGCGCCACATCGTCGCCGAGGCCGAGAGCCTTGAGCACGTAGCTCGGTTCCAGCGTGGCCGAGGTGCATGCCGAGCCGGACGAAACCGCTACGTCGTTGATGCCCATCAGCAGCGACTCGCCTTCGACGTAAACGAAGCTCACGTTGAGGTTGCCGGGGAGACGATGTTCCCACGAGCCGTTGACGTGGATGTAGTCGAGCGCGCTTTCGAGCTTGTTCTTCAGGCGGTCGCGCAGTCTGGTCAGGCGCGCGATCTCCTCAGACATTTCTTCCTGCGCGAGCTCGCAGGCCTTGCCGAAGCCGACGATGCCGGGAACGTTGAGCGTGCCGGACCTCATGCCGCGCTCGTGGCCGCCGCCGTCGATCTGCGCGGCGATCTGCACGCGGGGGTTGCGGCGGCGAACGTAGAGCGCGCCGACGCCCTTGGGTCCGTAGAGCTTGTGGCCGCTGAGCGAGGCGACATCGACGTTGTCTTCGAGGACGTTGAAGGGAACCTTGCCGATGATCTGCACGGCGTCACAGTGGAAGATTACGCCCTTTTCATGGCAGATTTTGCCGATCTCGCGGATGGGCTGCAGGACGCCGATCTCGTTGTTGGCAGCCATGATGCTGACGAGGATGGTCTTGTCGTCGATGGCGCGCTTCAAGTCTTCGAGATCGATGAGACCGTCGGCCTTTACCGGCAGATATGTGACGCGGTAGCCGTACTTTTCGAGGCGCTTGCAGGTGTCGAGAACGGCTTTGTGTTCAGTGACCTGCGTGATGATGTGGTTGCCGCGCTCGCGGTACATCTCGGCGATGCCCTTGATGGCGAGGTTGTCGCTTTCGGTGGCGCCGCTGGTGAAGATGATCTCCTTGGCCGTGGCGCCAATGAGCTTGGCGATCTGCTCGCGCGCGGTCTCGACGGCCTGCTCGGCTTCCCAGCCGAAGGAGTGGTTGCGGCTGGCCGCATTGCCGAATTTGCCGGTGAAGTAGGGCATCATCGCCTCCAGCACGCGCGGGTCGAGCGGCGTGGTGGCGTGGTTATCCATATAGATCGGCAGCCTGACGCCGGCGGGGATTTCAATCTCACTCGGGGCTAGTGTGCTCATCGTGTTTCCTCTCGAAGCTCTCTGCGGCTGAAACTCGTATCAGCCGATTTTTTTGGCCCGTGCTCGCAGCCGGCCTGTTCATCCTGCCAGCCGCCGTGCGACTTCACGGCGGGAATTCCTGAAACTTACGGCAGCGTCAGCGTAACCAGCCCCTGATTGGGCGCTTGCGCCGCGGGCTTTGCCGACTGCGCTTCGCTTTCGGCCAGATCGTGAATGCTGATACTTTTCAGAACCCCGGCAATGGTGTCGTTGACGCGCGCCAGGGGTTCTTTGATGGTGCAGCTCGGGGTCAGGTCGCAGCCGTGTGCGCCCTTGGTGCACGAAGTGATGAAAAACGGGCCGTCGATGGAGTGAATCACCTCATAGGCCGAAATCCGGCTTGCCTCTCTGGCCAGCGCGTAGCCGCCATTCATGCCGGCGTGGGACTTGAGTAGGCCGGTTTTGGTGAGCCGCTGCAGAACCTTGGCCAGAAGCTGCGCCGGGATGCCGTAGGCGTCGGCAATATCCTTTGCGCTCAAGGCAGGGGTCTCCGGGTGCTCGGCTAAGTACTTCAAAGCCATCAGCCCGTAGTCCGCCTTTTTGGTCAGCTTGAGCATGGTAGAATATGCGACTTTCTTGGTCCGTATTCAGTATACGGCGGTTTGGGGGCGGGTTCAAGAGCGATGGCGGACAGGATTGAGACGCCGGTGCATCCGGACTGGTTTATTTAAGGCATTTTCCGGAATCCTGTGAACTTTCCGGCGGCAGTGAAGGTGGATTTTCTTCAGGAAGATCCACTCGGCTGTCGTGGCTTCGGTCTACACCAATCCGGAAAATGCTTTCGGCTGGCCGTTTTGCGCGGGCTGGCGGCGCTGGAAGACCAGAGCCGCCGCGCCGCGGAGA